>NZ_JAVRIC010000008.1 GCF_031846245.1 Banduia mediterranea
AATCGTTGGCCCCGCTTGCTCGATCGTCTGCAAGGCCGACAGGTCGCGCAAGCCGGGCTGGGTCGGTCGGCCATTGGCAAGCATTTCGTAGCGTTCGTGGACGCGCTAGACAAGGACGCTACTCAGAGCGCTCGACATCATTGCCTGCCAAGCTTCGATTGCGTGGGTGGCTGCGGCAATCGATTCCCAGGATGCCTGCACGACGGCGCTGTTCTGCCTGTCCTTCAGCGTATAGCCGACCCCTGAAGCGGTATTCCTCTGGGCTACGCTCTTCCCCAACGAGGACGCCTGCCTGCGCCTGGTGACCGCAGTGGCGATGGGGATTTCCGAGGAGTGGGTGACCGGTAAGGTCTACCTCACGATGGAGTAAACCGAGCAAGAGACCAACGAAGAATCAGTGAGAAATTGCAGAAACGGGGTTGCTTTATCTCGGAAGTTTCGGGGTCTGTGCCCGGCTTCAGAACTTGACCGCCGCTCGCAGAGCCTTGAGTTCATCGGGTGTCGCCTCACGATAGCCGGCGGACTTGATGCCACGCCCCAGCGAAATCGGCCCGTAACCGATACGGATCAGCCGGCTTACCTGACAGTTCTGGGATTCCCACAGCCGTCGCACCACCCGGTTGCGGCCCTGCTTCACCGTGACCTGGAACCAGCGATTGGCGGATTCCTCGTCTTCCTCGTCTGCCGGGCGCTGAGCGGCGATGATGCGCTCGAATCGAGCCGGGCCATCATCGAGTTCCACGCCCTGACGCAGGCGCTTGAGCGTGCCCTCGTCGATTTCGCCCAGAACGCGGACGGCGTACTCGCGCTGGATCTCATAACTGGGGTGCATCAGCCGCCGCGCCAGCTCGCCATCATTGGTGAACAGCAGCAGACCCGAGGTGTTGATGTCGAGCCGGCCGACCGCGATCCAGCGGCCGGATTCCAGCTTGGGCAGCTTGCGGAACACCGTGCGCCGCCCTTCCGGATCGTCTCGCGTAACCAGCTCACCGACGCGCTTCTTGTACAGCAGCACCCGCGTCGGCTGCGGTTTCACGGCCGTGCGGATGAAGCGACCGTCGACCTGAACGCGGTCGCCCGCGCCGATTTTCTGGCCAAGTTCGGCCGGTTTGCCATTGACGGCGACGCGCCCGGCGGCGATCCATGATTCGATTTCGCGGCGCGACGCCAGGCCGACACCGGCCAGTACTTTCTGGATGCGTTCCATGATGTTCGTTCGCGCTCGGTGAGTCCGTCAGTGAACCTGATTGGCAGGGCGACGGTCTTCGTCGATGTCGTCCGCGGGCGGCTCGGACTCGGGCATGCGCTCGTCCGGTTCGTCCGGGGAAAACTCGTCCGCCTCGCCTTCATTCCTTGTCTCGGGCTGCGGTGTCACGCTGCCCAGCCGCAGCAGCGCGGCTTCGAGCTGTTCCGAATCCTTGATCTCAGGCAAGTCCGGCAATTGGTCGAGTGACTTCAGATTGAAGTCGTCGAGAAACTGCGCGGTCGTCCCGAACAAGGCCGGGCGACCGGGCACTTCCTTGACGCCGACTTCGCGCACCCAGCCGCGTTCCTGCAGGGTGCGCAGAATATTGCTGGACACCGACACGCCGCGTACGTCCTCGATCTCGCCGCGCGTGATCGGCTGGCGGTAGCAGACCAGGGCCAGGGTTTCGAGCAGGGCACGCGAAAAGCGTGGCGGTTTTTCCTGCCACAGCCGCGAGACCCAGCCGGCATAGTCGCGACGCACCTGGATGCGAAAGCCGCTGGCGACTTCGCACAGTTCCACGCTGCGCCCTTCGAACTGGCTTTCCAGGCGGTGGATCGAGGCGCGAATGTCCTTGCGCAGCAATCCCAATTCCTCGCCGATCAGGCGCTGAATCTGATCAACCGACATCGGGCCGTCTGCGGACAGCAGCAGGGCTTCAAGGATACGGTCGACCTGCGCGTCCGATTCCGGCGACGACGACGGGCTCGCGTCCGGCGCATTCTCGAATGGCTGTTCGTCGGGTTCCATGGACATGCGGGAAAAGGGTTCAGACCGCTGCGGCAACGTCGGCGTCGGCGCCGGGCCGCGCGACGCCAAGCAGCAAGGGGGCGAAGGATCCATCCTGGCGCAGTTCGATCATCGCGCTTTTGACCAGTTCCAGCACGGCCAGAAAACTCACCACGATGCCGAGCCTGCCTTCGTTCGGATCGACCAGATCACTGAACAGCGAGGGCTGACTGGTGCTGAGGCGGGACAGAATATGACTCATGCGTTCGCGCACCGACAAGGGCTCGCGCTGCACCTGATGCGCCCCGCGCAGCTCGGCCCGTTGCAAGGTGTCGCGAAACGCCAGTACCAGCTCGCGCAAGGACGGCACCGCCAGCGGCACGGCAACGTCGGTGCGTTCCGGTTTGGCGTGCGCGACGAAGATCTCGCGACCGCTGCGCGGCAGATTTTCGATATTCTCGGCGGCGGTCTTGAAGCGTTCGTATTCCTGCAGGCGTCGCACCAGCGTCATCCGCGGGTCTTCTTCGAGTTCGTCTTCGGGCGCGCTGCGCGGCAGCAAGACCCGCGATTTGATCTCGGCCAGCAGCGCCGCCATCACCAGATATTCGGCCGCCAGTTCCAGCCGCAATTCCTGCATCAATTCGATGTACTGAATGTACTGGCGGGTCACCGCCAGGATCGGGATATCGAGAATGTCGAAATTCTGGCGACGGATCAGGTACAGCAGCAGATCCAGCGGACCCTCGAAGGCGTCCAGGAAGACTTCCAGCGCGTCCGGCGGGATGTACAGATCCTCCGGCAGCTTGTCGAGCAGTGCGCCGCGTACCTTGGGCAGCTTGTGCTCCTCGGCAATGGCGACGGCGCCCTCGATCGTCATTGCGGGATGAAACCGAGGGCTTCGTGCACCCGTGCCAGGCAGACTTCGGCGCGCGCCGAGGCGCGCTCGGCGCCGTCGCGCAGTACCGCATCCAGGGCGTCCTGGTCGGCGCGAATCTCGTGATAATGCTTTTGCACCGGTTGCAGCTGGGCGATCACCGCATCGGCCACGGCCTGCTTGAAGCTGCCGTAGCCCTGGCCGTCATAGGCGCGCGTGATCGCGTCGAAACTGTCGCCGGTACAGGCGGACAGGATGCTCATCAGATTGGAGACACCAGGCTTTTCGGCGAGGTCGTAGCGGATGCTGCCTTCCATGTCCGTCACCGCGCGCTTGATCTTGCGTTCGATGCGCTTGGGCTCGTCGAGCAGGTAGATCGCGTTGGTTTCCGCATCCTCGGACTTGGACATCTTCGCGGTCGGCGTCTGCAGGCCCATGATGCGCGCCCCCACCGGAGGAATCATCGGCTCGGGCACGGTAAATACATCGCCATGGAGACCGTTGAAACGCGTCGCGATGTCACGCGTCAGTTCCAGGTGCTGCTTCTGGTCCTCACCGACCGGAACCCGATGCGCGTTGTAGACCAGGATGTCCGCCGCCATCAGCACCGGATAGCTGAACAGGCCGGCGTTGATGTTGTCGGCGTGCTTGGCCGACTTGTCCTTGAACTGCGTCATGCGCGACAGCTCGCCGAACTGGGTGTAGCAGTTCAGCACCCAGGCCAGACGCGCGTGCGCCGGCACATGCGACTGCACGAACAGCACGTTCTTCTTCGGATCGAGGCCGCAGGCGATATACAGCGCGATGAATTCGTAGCAACGTTCGCGCAGCACGGCCGGGTCCTGGCGCACGGTGATCGCGTGCAGATCCACCAGCATGTAGTAGCTGTCGAACTCCTCGTGCAACTTCACCCAGTTCTTCAGCGCACCCAGGTAGTTGCCGATGGTGAGGTGCCCCGAGGGCTGGATGCCGGACAACACGACTTGTCGATTTTCGGTTTCGCTCACGGGAATTCTTGATTCGATTGATCGAGGTGGTCGGGACTTGCCGATTTCGCGCTACAGCCCGAGAACCGAGCGCACCAGCATTTCCATGAACCCGAACGGGAACCAGAACAGCGCGCCGAACGCCGGCACCATGGACGCGAGAATGATGAGGCCGAACAGGATCGCGATGCCGTAGGGCTCGATCCGGCTCAGCTTGTAGGCCTGCTGCGGCGGCAGAAAACCAGAGAGCACACGACCGCCGTCCAGCGGCGGAATCGGGATCAGATTGAGCACCATGAAAATCACGTTGATCATGATCCCGGCGTTGGCCATGTACATCAGCCCCATCCACAGACCGTCACCGCGACCCAGCGTCAGGCCGATCTTGAGGATCATGCCCCAAGCGATGGCCATCGCCAGGTTCGACATCGGTCCGGCCGCGGCCACCAGCGCCATGTGCTTGCGCGGATTGCGCAGATTGCTCTCGACCACCGGTACCGGCTTGGCCCAGCCGAAGAACATTCCGCCCAGCAACAAGGTGACGGCCGGCAGCAGCAGCGTACCCACCGGGTCGATGTGCTTCAGCGGATTCAGGCTCAGGCGCCCCTGATTGGCGGCCGTGTGATCGCCGAAGGCACGCGCCGCCCAGCCGTGAGCAACCTCGTGCAAGGTAATCGCCAGCAGGACGGGCAGCGCATAGATCGCAAGCTGCTGAATCAGGGAAAACGACGAACTCATCGCGGAATCGATCTTGTGGGTGGCGTCATCGGGCTTCGGTCGGCTCAGTCGTATTGCGAGTCCGAGGCATGCTCCATCCAGGCCACACGACCCTTGCCCTGGCGGACCAGCTTGGGCTCGCCATCCGTCAGGTCGAGGATCGTGGTGGGTTCGTAGCCACAATTGCCGCCGACGACGACCACGTCCACCAGACGGTCGAGCTGGGCTCGTACCTCTTCCGGATCGCTGACCGGCAGATGGTCCGGCGGCAGGATCAGCGTGACGGACAGCAAGGGTTCGCCCAGTGCCTCCAGCAAGGACTGCGCGATGGCGTTGTCCGGAATGCGCAGGCCGAGGGTCTTGCGCTTCTCGTGTTGCAGGCGCCGCGGCGCTTCGTTGGTGGCCTGGAGCACAAAGGTGTACGGCCCCGGCGTCATCGACTTGAGCAGCCGGAACTGGGCATTGTCGACGCGGGCATAGGTCGAGATTTCCGAAAGATCGCGACACACCAGGGTGAACAGATGGTGCTTGTCGAACTGGCGGATCGCCCGAATCCGGTCCGAAGCGGCCTTGTCGCCGAGGTGGCAACCCAGGGCGTAACAGGAATCCGTGGGGTACGCGATCACCGCGCCCTTGCGCAGATGCGCGCCGATCTGGGCAAGTAGCCGCTTCTGCGGATTCAGGGGATGAACGGAAATCCAGTCTGCCATGCCCTATTGTAGGGTTTCTTGCCGTGCTCGGTCCTACTCGTGACCGACCCACCTTATAATCAGCGCATGAAACAAGTTCTGGATTTCCTGCCGGCCGTCGCCTTTCTTGCCGCGTATGTCCTCGGCGACATCTATCAGGCCACCATCGCGCTCATCGCCAGCCTGGCGCTGGTGGTGATCGCCTATGGAATCCTGGAACGGCGCCTGCACAAGACGCACTTCATCACCCTGCTGGTGGCCGCGGCCCTGGGCGGGCTGACGCTCTACGTTCATGACCCGCGCTTCATCAAGTTCAAGCCAACCGCCATCTACGCGCTGTTCGCGCTGGCGCTGCTGGGCAGCCAGCTTTTCGGCCAGAAAGTGCTGATGCAGCGCTTCGGCAGCAAAATGGTGGACCTGCCCGAAGCACTGTGGCGCAAGATCAACCTGGCTTGGGCGGTGTTCTTTGTCGGTCTGGCGGTACTCAATCTGTTCGTGGCGCAGGAATTTTCCGAGGCCACCTGGGTCAAGTTCAAGGTGTTCGGCTTCACCGCGCTGACCTTCGCCTTCCTGATCGCCCACGCCCCGTTCGTGGCGCGCTATCTGCCGAAGGAAGAATAGGCCGCATGCTCTACATGATTCTCGGAACGGACGCGCCGGATTCGATGAACGCGCGCGCACTGGCGCGCCCCAAGCACCTGGACCATCTGCAGGCGCTGCAGGACCAGGGCCGGCTGATTCTCGCCGGACCGCGACCACGGGTCGATTCGGCCGATGCCGGTGCCGCCGGCTTTCACGGCAGCCTCATTGTCGCCGAGTTCGACTCGATCGACGCGGCGCGAGCCTGGGCCGCGGCCGACCCCTACGCCCAGGCCGGTGTGTTCTCCGAGGTGCTGGTGCAGCCGTTCGTGAAGGTGTTTCCGCGCTGACATGGATCGTATCGCCGCCATTCGAGACTGTTTGACCCAGCGCTTCGCGCCGCAGCAACTCGACATCGGGGATGACAGCGCGCTGCACGCCGGCCATGCCGGGGCCGCCAGCGGGGCTGGGCATTATCGGGTTCACATCGTCAGCCAGGCGTTTCGCGGCATGGCGCCGCTGGCCCGTCACCGCGCGGTCTACGACGCCGTGTCCGAGCTGATGGGACGCGAGATTCACGCCCTTTCGATTCAGGCGCGATCGCCGGAGGAAGCTTCGCCGGGCAAGGCCTGATCGGCCGCGTCCATGATCGGCGCCGGTACCTGCTTGAGCCACAGATCGCGCTGCGGGAACGGGATCGAAATGCCGTTGCGGCGAAAACTGTCGTCGATCCCGAATCGAAGGTCGCTCGCCACGATGAAGCGCCGCTCCACGAAATGGATGAACACGCGCAGTTCGAAGTCCAGCGAACTGTCGCCGAAGTTGGTGAACAGCACCTGCGGCCCTGGAACGTCCGGCAACTCCCCTGCCTTGATCGTGACCTCGTGTCGACTGGCGACCTCCAGCAGCAACTCACGCACACGCCGCGTATCCGAACCATAGGCCACCCCCACGGCGACGTTGATGCGACCGACGTTGTCGCGCAAATTGAGGTTGGCGACGGCATTGGACAGCAGATCCGAATTCGGCACCACGATGCTTTCGCGGCCCACGGTTTCGATCTCCGTGGAACGAATGCGGATGCGCCGCACGAAGCCCTCGTTGCCGTTGACGGTGATGTAGTCGCCGGTGCGCACCGGCCGCTCGAACAGGATGATCAGCCCGGACACGAAGTTGTTGACGATGTTCTGAAGTCCGAAGCCGATGCCGACCGACAGGGCACCCGCCACGATCGCGAGCTTGCTGAAATCCAGACCGGCCACGGACAGCCCCACGATCGCGGCCACCACGAAGGTGGCGTAGCCGAACAGCGTGGCCACCGAATCGCGGGTGGAGGGCTCGACATGGGTCTTGGGCAGCCAGTCCAGCTCGATCTTGCGCTTGAGCCGTCGCGTGAAGGTGAACAGCAGCGCGAACCAGAACAGGCCCAGCAGCAACTGCGCCGGCACGATTTGCACGCTGCCGATGTGCAGGCCGCCACGCGTGAGATGCTCGCGCAGCGATTCGCCGATCTCGGACAGCCCCCAGACCTGCAACAACTTCCAGGCGGCCAGCGGCCACAACAGCAACTGCACGGCCAGGAACAGCCAGCCGAGTTCGCCCAGTTCCTTGCCCGGCGCGACGCCCAGCCAGCCACGCAGCGTCTGTTGCCAGCGGAAGCGTCCCTCGTTGAGGGTGCGACCGAGATAGCCGATCAACCAGGACAGCCCCAGGCCGGACACGACGATGGCGACGGTCCACACCCATCTTGGATCGATGTATTGCAAGCGGAATTCCGAATCAAAAGTCCCCGCGCGAAGATAGCACTGCGCGCCAGCGCCGCGCGCAAACGATCAGGCCTGAGCGGGTACCCTGCGGCGACGATGGCGACGCCACTTGCGTCCGCAACGGCCGGAGCACAGCAGCCCTTCGAACCCCAGCCAGGCGGCGAAGAATCCCATCAGCGCGGCGTCCCAGCGTTGCAGAGCGGCCGCGATGAAGTCCGGCACATTGCCCTTGTAGACGCCCTTGAACAAACCCAGCAGCGGATGCGGTCGCATCAGCAAGCGTCGCTGATCGGCGAGCAGCGCCAGCCCGCGGCTGCCCTTGCGTGATGCCTTGGCCAGCCAGATGCCGGCTTCGTCGCCGAGCTTGAGCGTTTCGATCCCGCCGCGACCCGATAGCCACAGCGCGAAACTTCCGCCTGGTGTTTGCGCATAGCGCGTCGCCAGCTTGAGCTCCGAGGCGTCGTCGACATTGCGCAGTATTCTCAGGGCCGGCGCCGGCCCGGCACGGCGGCCGAGCCGCGTCGCGTCTTCGACGACATCGACCAGCGGCGCAGCGCGGCGCTCACGCAGCGCCGTTCGCGACAATCTCGCCAGCGACTTGGCGAAAGTCCGGGTCATCGACCCGCTGCGTCGCGCGAACTTGAGCAAGGCGGCGCCGAGATCCAGCTCCGGCGCCACGGTCAGCACGATGCCGGCCCCCGACAGCGCGACGATGATGTCGTCGACCTCCTCGCCGCGAATCGCGCGACCGGACTGAATCACCAGATCGCGGATGTCACCGAACACGAACAGATCGGCGACCACGGCCCCGCCCAGCGCCTCGACACTCTCGCCCTGCCCGGTCAGAGCGCCGCGACCGACTTCGCGCACACGGCGTGCCCAACTGTCCCGTTGCGTGATGATGCGTTCGCGCAACGACCCGAGTTCGGCGACCGAGTCGCCTGCCTCGAGTCCGGCATCGACCACCAGCAGCGCCTCGGAATAGCGCGCTTCGGCCCGGAGCGCCTGCGCCTCCTGCAAGTAGTCGTAGTCCGGAAGCGCCGCCAGTTCGGCACGCAGCTTCAGCGACGGCCAGTCCGGCAGGCACAGAAACAGCAAGCTGCCGGCAATCACCGCGCGCACGGCCGACCCCAAGATTCCACTCCAATCCGTCATCGCGCGATTCTAGCTACGGCCAGAGCCGGCATTCGCGCGCCAGCATTCCGGGCTCCGGTGAAACCTCGGCATATCCTGACCTGGGCTGAGCTGAATCGACATTAGCGCGGCCCGCGCCTGTTCCCGCCATGAACGTTCTGCATCACGCCAGCCCGGCTCCGGGCCGGCAATCTAGGCCGGATCTTCGATCAGGCGCCGGAGCGCTTCCAGATCGATCACCGGAACGCCGAGCTTTTCGGCCTTGGCCAGCTTGGAGCCGGCCGCTTCGCCGGCCAGCACGTAGTCGGTCTTCTTCGATACCGAACCGCTGACTTTGCCTCCCTGCGCCTCGATCAGCGCACTGGCTTCATCGCGGCTCATGCCCGGCAGGGTGCCGGTGATGACGAAGCTCTGCCCGGCCAGCGGGCCTTCGACCGGTGCCTGCTCGATACTGGGCCAGTGCACACCGGCCGCCCGCAGACGGTCGATGACTTCGAGGTTCTGTGCCTCGGTGAAGAAATGGCAGAGATGGGCGGCGACGATCGGCCCGATGTCCGGCACCGCCTGCAGCAGCGGGCAGCGATCCTTGTCGCGTTCGGCGTGCGCGGTGGGCAGATCGGTCTGCGCGGCCGTCAGCAAGGCGTCGAGCTCACCGAAATGCCGGGCCAGCTCGCGCGCCGTGCTCTCGCCGGTTTGCGGCACGCCGAGCGCGTAGAGAAACCGGTCCAGCGTGGTCTGCTTGCTGCGTTCGATCGCATCCACGAGGTTCTGCGCGGATTTGTCGCCCATGCGCTCCAGGCCCACCAGGTTCTCGGCGTCCAGACGATAGATGTCGGCCGGCGATTTCACTTCGCCGGCATCGATCAACTGGCTCAGCAGCTTGTCACCAAGACCATCGATATCCATCGCCCGGCGTGACACGAAATGCAGCAAGGCACCATGCAACTGGGCGCGGCAGGACAGGCCATTGGTGCAGCGCGCGGCCGATTCGCCTTCTTCGCGTTCAACCTTGCCGCCGCAGACCGGGCACGCCAGCGGCTGCTCGACGGCACGCGCATCGTCCGGACGCCGTTCCACGATCACGCCCTTGACCTCGGGGATCACGTCGCCGGCCCGGCGCACGATCACCTGATCGCCGATGTGAATGTCCTTGCGGATCACTTCATCCATGTTGTGCAGCGTCGCGTTGGAGACGGTGACGCCGCCGACGAACACCGGCTCCAGCCGCGCCACCGGCGTCAATGCGCCGGTGCGGCCGACCTGGAATTCCACATCGCGCAGGGTGGTCACGGCTTCCTCGGCCGGAAACTTGTGGGCGATTGCCCAACGCGGCGCGCGCGAGCGGTAACCGAGTTCCTCACGGCCAGCGAGATCGTCGAGCTTGTAGACCACGCCGTCGATATCGAACGCCAGGGTCGCGCGCGCGCGACCGATGCGCTGGTAGTAATCGAGGCAGGCGTCCACGCCATCGAGTTTTTCGATCAGGGTCGAAACCGGAAAGCCCCAGGCCCGCAGACCTTCCATGACCTCGAAGTGGCTATCGAACAGCGGTCCGCCTTCGATCTGGGCAAGCGCATAGGCGAAAAAGCTCAAGGGACGCTTCGCCGTCAGCCGCGAATCAAGCTGGCGCAGGCTCCCGGCGGCGGCGTTGCGCGGGTTGACGAAGGGCTTTTGGCCTTCGGCCTCCAGGCGCGCGTTCATCAGGCGAAAGCCTTCACGCGGCATGTAGACCTCGCCGCGCACCTCCAGCCGCGTCGGATAGCCTTCGCCGCGCAGCGTCAAGGGAATCGCACGGATGGTGCGCAGATTGGCGGTGATGTTCTCACCGGTTTCGCCGTCGCCGCGCGTCGCGCCGCGCACCAGACGACCGTTCTCGTACTGCAGCGACACCGCCAGACCGTCGAGCTTGGGTTCGGCGACGTAGACAACGTCGTCGCGACCCAGTCCCGCGCGCACACGCCGGTCGAAGTCGCGTAGTTCGCCTTCACTGAAACAGTTGTCGAGCGACAGCATCGGCACCGTGTGACGAACCGACTCGAATTCCTGCAAGGACGCGCCGCCCACGCGCTGCGTCGGCGAATCCTCGGTCCGCAGTTCGGGGTGTTCGGATTCGAGTTGCTGCAGTTCACGAAACAGCCTGTCGTATTCGGCGTCCGGAATGCTCGGATCGTCGAGCACGTAGTAACGATGATTGTGTTCGGCCAGTTCGCGGCGCAGGGCAGCTGCGCGCACCTGCGACTTGGGCGACGCGCTCATTCGTTGTCGGTGGCCCAGCCCTGCACTTCGGTGCGCAGTTGGGCGGCCAGTGCCTCGGTCAGCGGGGCACGCTTGGTATCGTAAAGCTGCGCATTGAGCGCCTCGGCCAGCTCGCGGCCGGTGTCGAGGAAATCCTCGTAGGCCTGCTCGGCGGCCACCGGCCCTGGCAGAACCATGAACATCGACAGACCCGGAGTGCTGAACTCGCTGGCCTCGGCCGGGTCGAGATGTCCCGGCTTGAGCAGGCTGGCCACGCCGAACACGGTTTTGCTGCGACCCTGCGCATCGCTGGCGACACGCTCGTAGATCTTCATCTTGTCGCCGTAGCGCAGGCCGGCGCTTTGCAGTGCGCGGTGAATCTGCACGCCGTCGATGTAGGTGCCTTCCCGTTCGGCGATGTAGAACGCGACGATCTTTTCGTCGATTGCCTTGGGCGGCTCGGGCGGTTCAGGCGTCGCCGGCACCGGCGCTTCTGCGACAGCTTCGGGCGGCACGGCGGGTTCTTCGATGTATTCCGGCTGCACAGGCGGCAGGTCCGGCTCGCTGTCCGCGACGGGCTCGGGCGCCACGGCAGCGGCGCGCTGCCCGGTCAGAATCGGGTCGAGCCGCGGCTCGCCGCGACGGCGCGGCTGGCCGACACCGAACTCGTCGAATCCGGTGCCGCTTCCGGATGCCTCGCCGCCGGTCGCACCATTGCCCGGCGCTTTCTTCCACAGGTCCATCTGGTCCGCAGCCTCGGCCGCATGCGGCGGTGTCTTGACGCTGCCGGACACTTCACGCTTGCGGCGCTTCCTGCTCGGCTTGGGACGATCGGCGTTGGCCTTGTGGCGCCCGATCAAATAAAGCGCGATCAATACCGCGATCGCGAGGATCAACAGCGACAAGTGCAAGCTGCTCATGCGGCTTCTCCGGCCAACTCCAGTGCCTGATTGACGTCGACGCTCACCAGCCGCGACACGCCCGGCTCTTGCATGGTGACTCCGTGCAGATGTTCCGCGAGTTCCATCGTGATCTTGTTGTGGGTGATGATGATGAATTGCACGTTGGTCGACATCTCCCGGATCACGTCCACGAAGCGACCGACGTTGGCGTCGTCCAACGGGGCATCGACTTCGTCGAGCATACAAAAAGGTGCGGGATTGAGTTCGAACAGGGCGAACAGCAGGGCCACGGCGGTCATCGCCTTTTCGCCACCCGACAGCAGGTGGATCGTGGTGTTGCGCTTGCCCGGCGGGCGCGCCATGACGCGTACACCGGTATCGAGCAGGTCTTCGCCGGTCAGTTCGAGATTGGCTTCGCCGCCGCCGAACAGCCTGGGGAAGCGGTCGCGGAAGATCGCGTTGACGCGGTCGAAGGTCAGCCTGAAGCGATCCTTGGTTTCCTTGTCGATCTTGCGGATCGCTTCCTCCAGGGTTTCCAGCGCGGCGGTGATGTCCTCGTACTGCTCGGTGAGCACGGACTCGCGGCCGCCAGCTTCTTCCAGCTCCTGAATCGCTGCCAGATTGATCGCGCCGAGCCGCTCGATGCGCCGTGCCATCGAAGCCAGCTTTTCCTCCCACACCGCAGGCGTGGAATCTTCGCTCAATTCGGCCACCAGAGCCGCGTACTCGAACCCGGTCTCGGTGAATTGCTCGGTGAGCGCGCGCCGCCGTTCCAGCGCCGCCTGCGAATCGAGCTGGGTCTGTTGCAGGCGCTCGCGCGCGGCTTCCACCGCCATGTCCACGGCGCGCTGCTGTTGCAGCACTTCCGAAAGTCTGGCCTCGGCGGCGGCGCAGCGTTCGCGCGCAGCACGTAAAGCGTCCCGGGCCGCCTGCGTTGCGGCACGCGCAGCTTCCAGCTCGTCACGATGCGTGGCGATCGGTTGATCGAGTTCGGCGGCCTGCTGCAGCTGCTCGTGATGCTGTTCGGCCAGGGATTCACGACGGCCGCTGAGTTCCTCCAGTGCCTGCTCCAGCGCCGTCAACGAACTGCGCGTGGACGCCAGCTGGACCTGCGTCTGATTGCGGCCTTGCTGGACACGCGCCATTTCGCCGCGTGCCTGATTCAGTGCGTCTCGTGCCTGAGCCTGCGCCTGCTGCAGTTCCACACGTTCGCCACGCAGACGCTCGGCCACCGCCTCCAGCTGCGAGAGATTGGATCGTGCCTCGGCCAGTTCGTGCGCGCGCTCTTCACGAGCCTGGGTCTGCGCCTCGATCTCCGTCTGCAACTGGCGGGAACGCGTCTGAATCTGCTCCAGTCGTACCGCCTGCGCCTGGCGGTAGGCCATGCGCTGCGCCTGGCGCTGACGGGATTGATCGAAACGGCCCGCCAATTCGCGGCGCTCGGCTTCCATCGCCTGCATGCGCTGGCGCGCAGCATCGAGCTGCTGCTCGCGCTCGCGCACCAGTGCGGCGACTTCTTCGGCCTGTTGGCGCAATTGCTTGAGCAGGCGGCCGCGCGCGATCACGCCACCCTTGTCCTGCTCCGCGCGCGGGAAACGAGCCCAGCCGTGGCCGCGCCAGACACCGTCGGTGTCGATCACCGATTCGCCGGCCGGCAGCGACGGCAGCAGTTGCGCAGCGGCCTCGGCCGAGTCCGCACAATGGATGGTCTGCAACCAGGCCAGCGCGCCGGCCGGTCCGCGTACGCGGGCGGCCAGCCGGCCCGGCGCGACCGCGCCATCGGATTCGGAAGCGGCCACCAGCGCTGCACCGGTTTTCGGTCCCAACCGGGTTTGTTCGAGCGTGCTCGTCTGCGGCGCGATCGGCGCCTGCAGCAGATCGCCGAGCACGTATTCCACGGCCGACTCCCAGCCCGCCTCGACCTGAATAATGCTCGCCAGACGCGGAGCTTCCTGCAATTCCAGACTTTTGAGCCATTCGCCCAGTGCCTGGTCGTCCTGGCGCAGGGCCGCGTTCTGCAGGGTTTCCAGCGAAGCCATGCGTCCGCGCGAGGATTGCAGCGTCTGCCGGGATTCGTGCAGCGCCGAGTCCAGGGCCGAACGCTCCTCGCGCAGCTGGGTCAGGGATTCATCGAGGATTTGCAAACGCGCCTGGCCGTTTTCGATCTCCACCTGCAGCCGGGCCAGTTCCTCGTCGACATCGAACAGGCTGGACTGCAGGGGCGACAGATCCAGCGCGGCATGCTCCTTCTGCACGCGCTGCAGGCGCTCATCGGCCTGCGACAGGCTCCGCTCCAATTCACGCGCACGCACGCGCTCGCCCTCGGTCTGCACCAGCGGCGCCTCGGCGCGCTGCGTGAATTCCTCCCAGCGCGTCTGCACCGTGGCCTGCACCTCCTCGGCCTCGATCAGCGCGGACTGGGCGGCGGCTTCCCGCGCCACGGACTGCTCGGCCTGCTCAGCCTGCGCCTGCTCGGCGCGACGCAGCGACTCCAGCCGCGCGGCTTCCTGAGCATTGCGCTGCTCCAGATCGCGCAGTTGCAGCGCGAGCTGGTCGATCTCGCGCTGCTTCAGGGTCTTGAGTTCGTGGGCGTGCTGCAGATTCTGTTCAAGCCGCGCCAGTTCGGCCTCGACCTCGTAAACCCGACTCTGCTCGGCAGTCAGGCTGGCATTGGCCTCTCGATGCGTGGTTTCCGCAAGGCCGCGCGCTTCGACCTGGGACTGCGCCGCGGCGCGCGCCGCTTCGAGCACATTCTCGCACTGGCTGATTGCGGCTTCCTGAATGGCGCAGGCGCGCTCCTGTTCACGCACCCGCAGGGCCAGCAGCTCCGCTTTGAGGAGACGTTCCTGCTCCTTGAGTTCCTTGAATTTCTCGGCGTTGGCCGCCTGCCGGCGCAGCGTATCCAGTCGCGCCTGCAGTTCGCCACGCAAGTCATTGAGTCGCGACAGGTTTTCGCGCGTCCCGCGAATCCTGGATTCGGTTTCGCGGCGGCGCTCCTTGTATTTGGAAATTCCGGCGGCCTCTTCCAGCCACATCCGAAGTTCCTCCGGCTTGGCCTCGATCATGCGCGAAACCATGCCCTGCTCGATGATCGCGTAACCAGTGCGATTGCCCAGACCGGTGCCGAGAAACAGATCCAGCACATCGCGCTTCAGGCACTTGGAACCGTTGAGGTAATACTGGGAACCGCCGTCGCGCGTCAGCTCGCGCTTCACCGCGATCTCGTTGTAGGCCGCGTAGGGCCCCTGCACCGTTGCATCGGCGTTGTCGAACATCAACTCGACCGAAGCGCGTCCCACCGGCTTGCGGGTCCGCGAGCCGTTGAAGATCACATCGTCCATCGACTCCGAGCGAAGCTGCTTCATGCTGGATTCGCCGAGCACCCAGCGCACCGCATCGATCACATTCGATTTGCCGCAGCCATTGGGCCCGACGATGGATGTCAGATTGGACGGCAGCGGCAATACGCTGGGGTCCACAAAGGACTTGAAGCCGGCCAGTTTGATTTGCGAAAGGCGCATTCGTTCTTGAAAGGCGGCCCGCCCCCAGGCGCGCTGCGTGCAGAGTTTCGGAGCTGGAAAGCCCGCAAGTGTAGTGGATCGGTGACGCTTGTATGAATGCGTATTTGCCTCGATCAGCCCGTACAATGCGCAGCCTTCCGCCACGAGGCCCGTTTGACCGTGACAAGCTCGCCCAGCAAGACCCTCGAGACCTTCCCCAACCCCAGTCCGCAGCGTGATTTCACGATCCGAATGCGGATACCGGAATTCACCTGCCTGTGCCCCAAGACCGGACAACCCGACTTCGGGACGATCTATCTGGAATATGTGGCGGACGCCCTGTGCGTCGAGCTCAAGGCACTCAAGCTCTACATCTGGAGCTTCCGCAACGAGGGCAAGTTCCACGAAGCCGTCACCAATGAAATTCTCGACGATCTGGTCGCCGCGCTGGCGCCGCGCTGGATGCGGGTAACGGCCGTCTTCAATGTGCGCGGCGGCGTCTACACCCATGTGGTGGCCGAACAGCGGCAGGACGGCTGGCACGGCGCGATTCTGCCGGCCGCCTGGCATGTGGACCCGACCGGTGCCGGCGAAACGCCCTGAGGCCGTTCAGGCGGCGCCTCATGCTCAGGTCCTTCCGGAAGTGTTCGTACAAGACAATGTCGCCCGCAGCACGCAGAATCCCTTCATCGACTCAATGCCGGAGACAGCCGTGCGCTCGCTGGAACAATTTCTGACTGATTACTCGAAGAGCCACCGAAATCCGACCAATCGCCTGATTCACTATGTCTGCGTGCCGGTGATTTTTTTCGCGACACTCGGGCTGTTCTGGCTGGTTCCGATCGGCCGATGGCTGGGTCTGGACGGTGTTGCCGCCAACGGCGTGAATCTCGCCACGCTGGCGGCGGTGCTGGCTCTCGTGTTCTACGCCCGCCTGTCCGCCGCCAGCTTCGTTTCGATGCTGGCTTGGAGCGCCGTGAGTTTCGCCGTGATCCTGGCGATCGAATCGACCGGCGGTTCCATGCTCGTGATCTGTGCCAGCCTTTGGCTTGCAGCCTGGGCGCTGCAGTTCTACGGGCACAAGGTCGAGGGCGCAAAGCCGTCGTTCGCAGACGATCTGGTGTTCCTGCTGATCGGCCCGCTATTCGTCCAGCACGAACTCATCGGCTCGCCGGGCAAGGGCAAGTCCCAGGCCTGAGTCGTCGAGTGAGCCTCAAGAGGCCCGTCGTGCGGACTTCGTGCTATAGCGTGAATCACGCGCAGCGTGATGCCGACCTGCCCTCGCCCGCTCGCGAATGCGAGCGGTGGGTGAGGGGAACGACCATGCCGCAAGTGGCACCCTGCACAATCGCCTGCACAATCGCCCGCACCACCACCTCGCACTGTCCCTGCTGATTTCCGACTCGAAGTTCGACCTCCGGCTTCAAGGTCGGCCCGGATGTCGTGCAAAGCCTGAACGCAGAGACAGCCGTGACGATCGTGCATGTCGATCCGGACCACGGACTGTGTCGATTGCTGTTTACGGCGCTGGACAATGCGGACGTCCTGATTCCGCAGCCCGCCCCGTCGAGCTCCATACAGAAAGCACTGTCTCCGTCGCGATTGCGGAACCTTGATTGCGGTTCGATCCGTAACATTCTGTGCGACGCGCTGACGGCCTCGTTCGACCTCCACCCGCTCGAATCCGCGCCGGACTCACGCATCGCTCAACTGTGCCGCCGCCTGCGTAGCCAAGCGCCAGAAGTTCCCACAGTGGCCGCGATTGCGGCGGAAATGCAACTGTCGGGATCGCGGCTCGCGCATCTGTTTCGACAGCAGATGGGCGTCGTGCTGAAACGCTTCCTGATGCACCTGCGTCTTCAACATGCGATGCGTGCCTGGGGGCCGGGTTGCAGCTTCAGCGAGATCGCAGTGGATGCCAGCTTCTACGATCAGGCCCACCTGATATGCCCGACGCGCGGCATGCTCGACTTCCTGCCGTCCTTAGCTTGCAGACCCAAGTCTGCATTGAGTTGAATCGCTGCGAGAGACTGCCGAAACCCGCCCTCTCAGCCCAGCAGCATCAAGGCTTCGAGATCGCACAACCTGACGCAGCCGTTGCTGAGTCCGCCGCGCAGCACGCTGACGTGACCGCCGGGTTCACCCAGACCATCGACCACCAATGATGCGCCCTCGAAATCCTCGTTGCGGGTGTTTTCGTTGACCGTCACCAAGGTCCTGATCCCCGCAGCCACCGCGGCGGCCATGCCCATCGCCGAGTCCTCCACCGCCACACAAGCCGCAGCACTGGTTCCGAGACGCTGTAGTGCCAACAGGTAGAGGTCCGGCTCGGGCTTCTTGTTCGGCGCGTCTTCGCCGCAGATCACCACGTCGATCTCGGATTCGAGTTCCGGTCCGATCGTATGCCGCAGCAGCGGCAACAGACTCGCGCGGCTGGCATTGGTGACGATGGCCACACGCACGCCGCGCGCACGCGCCTCGTGTATCAGGCGGGCCACTCCCGGACGCAGCGGCACCGAACCATCGCGCACCAGATTCGAGAACTGTTCCGACTTGAGGTGATGGACTTCGTCGACCCAAGCACGCGCGTCGGCCTTGACGCGCGCGGCGTGGCTGCCCAGATCGGGGCGATAACGCTTGAGGTAGTGCTGCAGGCGTTCACGCCCACCCGGTTGCTGCAAGAGCTTGCGATACAGCTTGGGGCTCCAGTACCAGCCAAGTCCCATTTTCCGGAAGGCGGAATTGTAGGCCGGCCGATGCCCGAGTCGCTCGGTATCCGCCAGCGTGCCATCCATATCGAAGAGTATCGCCTGCAGCGGGGACGGCTCCGTGCGGGCACTTCCTTGTCCAGGATCGGGGTCCACGAGGACAGCTTGTTCGGTCATCAATCAGGTACGCCGTCAGCATAGCAGTTCGCTTCCTGGATCGCGTGACCCGGCGCACACAAGCCCGGCCTGTCAAGACCCTTGCCGGCCTATGCTCACGAAGCGGATTGAACGACAAACTTGAGCATTCCCGCACCCCATGCCGATACTTCGCGCATGCACCCACCAAGCACCTTCGCCTCGGCTGCCAGAGCCTATCGCGGCCGATTTGCGCCGACGCCGTCAGCGCCGCTTCACCTCGGATCCTTGATCGCCGCGCTCGCCAGCTACCTGGAAGCGCGGCGGCATCGCGGGCTCTGGCTACTCCGGATCGACGACCTCGACTCGCCGCGTTGCCCCCCCGGCACCGACTCGCTGATCTGCGCACAACTCGAAGCGCATGGCCTTTATTGGGATGGACAACCGCGGCGCCAATCGCAGCATCTCCACGAGTACGGCGAAGCGCTGGAGTCGCTGATCGCCAGCGGCCAGGTCTATGCCTGCGCCTGCACACGTGCGGTGCTTGCACAGACTTCAGCCCAGGGACCCGATGGCCCCGTCTACAGCGGCACATGCCGCGAATCCGGGTTGGACCGGCACGGCCATGCGCTGCGATTCCGGATCGGAGCCGGCACCGTCGCGCTGGCCGACGGCTGGCAGGGCGAGGTCGTGCGCAGCCAGGCCAAAGACATCGGCGATTTCGTGGTGCGCCGCGCCGACGGCATCTTCGGTTATCAACTGGCCTGCGCCGTCGACGAATTCCAGCAGGGCATTACCGAGGTGGTCCGGGGCGCCGATCTGCTGGCGTCCAGCCTGCGGCAGATTCTGCTGCTGGGGGCACTGGCTTGGCCCCAGCCTGACTATCGCCACCTTCCTGTGCTGGCCGACGCCGAGGGGCGCAAGCTGTCCAAGCAGAATCACGCCCCCCCGATTGAACAGCGCGACGCCGCCCGGAACCTGAGCCACGCGCTCGAATTTCTGGGCCAGACGCCCCCGCCCGACTTGGCGGCGGCCCCGGTGCGGGAAGTGATGGACTGGGCACAGGCGAACTGGACCCCTCAGCGCGTTCCGGGCGTCCACGAAATTTTCGCCGCGCGACTCGTATAATGCACTGCAACATAACTTGAGCCAGCCGCAAACATGAGCGATGTCCGCATCATCAAGAAGTATCCGAACCGTCGCCTGTACGACACGGAGATCAGTCGCTACATCACGCTTGAAGAAGTCCGACAGCTGGTCCTGGAGAACATCGACTTCGAGGTCATCGACAAACGCAGCAAGGACGACATCACGCGCAGCATCCTTCTGCAGGTCATCGCCGAGCAGGAGGAAGGTGGCGACCCGATCTTCCAGACGGAGATGCTGCGGCACGTCATCCGCTTCTACGGCGATCCGATGCAGTCGAGCATCAGCCGATATCTGGAACTGTCGATGCAATTGTTCCTGGACCAGCAACACACCTTTGCCGAGCAATTGCGACAAATGTTGGGCAAAGCAGAACAGCCGCTACAGTCCCTGCGTGAAATGGCCGAGGAACACGTTCCGATATGGCGTTCGGTCAGACGCGAGTTTCTTCGCAACCTCTCGCGCGCCAAAGTGGTTCGCAGTCAGCGCGGTCGGACCGATGAGGAATAAGGATCACCGCTTCGAGCAGGCAAAATGGCACGAAACTGGCATTGCAAGTCGGGCAGCATGAGCGCAAATTTCCGATATCTGACGAAAATTCATGAACGATCCGTCATGTTTTTATGAATCCATAATAACCAATTGAATTCATGTGAAATTTTTTGAACATCGGATGTTGACACTCTAGCCACCAATCTTTATACTGCACCGCATCAACAGTAAGAAAGCGACGCGACACCCCCGCAGTTACCGCTTTCGGACTGTGACCAGTCTCCTCCAGAAAGGCCTCGCGCCTTTCTCGCACCTTGGCCCTCTCTATAGAGGGCTTTTTTTTGTGTGAAATTCTTGAGCCCACCGGCTCCAGCCCGATCAACAGGTCCGATCGATGCATTTGACGAGAAAATTGACCGGCTCCGCACGCAAGGCGCGAGCGCCCGTGGATTTACGAACAGTGCGTCATCAGTATTTCACCGTGCTGCCCCGCGCCACGGGAACGGCTGCGGAATCCATGGTCCAGGAATTGACAAGCCGTCGGACCATCTTTATAGTGCACTGCAACAAGAGTCAGGCAACAAAAACCCGGCAGAGCCGGGTCGAATGATTGCTTTTCTGGTTCTTTGAAGATTAACGAGTCTCCTCCAGAAAGGCTTTGCGCCTTTCTCGCACCTTGGCCTCCACCATGTGGAGGCTTTTTTTTGCACGTACGATTAGTAGACTGATTGTGCTCCTAAATGTGCCGGCAGGCAAGCCCTGCCGGCACTAAATTAAGGCGTTTCAGTCTTTATTCGACGGGCACTTCCAATGCTTTCATCGACAGGCGAATACGGCCCTGCTTGTCGACTTCAAGCACCTTGACGCGAACGATGTCGCCTTCCTTGAGCACATCCTCGACTTTCTCGACACGCTTGTCGGAAATCTGAGAGATGTGCACCAGACCGTCCTTGCCCGGGATGATCGTCACGAAGGCGCCGAACTCCATCAGACGAGCCACGCGACCTTCGTAAACGTCACCGGCCTGGACCTCACGCGTCAGGGCGGTGATTCTCGCGATGGCCGCCTCGGTCGCAGTCTTGTCAACGGCAGCGATCTTGATCGTGCCATCGTCCGCGATGTCGATCGTGGTCCCGGTTTCCTTGGTGATCGACTGAATGGTGGCGCCACCCTTGCCGATGACTTCGCGAATCTTGTCCGGATTGATCTTGATCGTGGTGATGCGCGGCGCCCATTCGGACATGTCCTCGCGCGGCGTATTGATGACCTTGCCCATCTCTTCCAGGATATGCAGCCGTGCCGTCCTGGCCTGGGCCAGCGCCTGCTTCATGATCTCGCCGGTAATGCCGTTGATCTTGATGTCCATCTGCAACGCGGTAATGCCGTCGTCCGAACCGGCGACCTTGAAATCCATGTCGCCGAGATGATCCTCGTCGCCAAGAATGTCGGTCAGCACAGCGAAGCGGTCGCCTTCCTTGATCAAGCCCATCGCGACGCCGGCGACCGGCGTCTTGATCGGAACACCCGCGTCCATCAGCGCCAGACAGGAACCGCACACCGAGGCCATCGAAGAAGAGCCGTTGGATTCGGTGACTTCCGAAACCAGACGCACCACGTAGGGGAATTCCTTTTCGAGGTCCGGCATGATCGCCGCCAGGCCACGCTTGGCCAGACGGCCGTGACCGATCTCGCGGCGCTTCGGCGAACCGACGCGGCCTGTCTCACCGACACAGTACGGCGGGAAATTGTAGTGCAGCATGAACGGCTCGCGCCATTCACCTTCGATGGCATCGATCAGCTGTGCATCCTTGCCGGTGCCCAGCGTGGTGACCACCAGCGCCTGGGTCTCGCCGCGGGTGAACAGGGCGGAACCATGTGTACGCGGCAACACGCCGACTTCCATCTGCAGATCCCGCACGGTGGCGTTGTCGCGGCCATCGATGCGCGGACTGCCGTCGAGAATACGATTGCGCACGACCTTGGCTTCGATGTCGTGGAACGCATTGCCAAGCTGGCGTTCCGTCCATTTGGCGGATTCGCCGCTGCCCAGCGCAGCGACGATTTCGGCGCGAACGACGCCCAGAGCATCACGGCGCTCCTGCTTGTCGGTCACGGAGTAGGCATCGGCAATCTTCGCCTCATACGCAGCGAGGTCTGCCTCGATCGCGGAAGCGGTAGCATCCGCTTCCCAGACCCATGCGGGCTTGCCGGCTTCGGCGGCCAGTTCATCGATCGCGTTGATCGCGACCTGCATCTGCTCGTGGCCGAACAGCACGGCTCCAAGCATGACTTCTTCGGACAGGCGGCTGGCTTCGGACTCGACCATCAGCACCGCCTCCTTGGTGCCGGCGACTACAAGATCCAACTGCGACTCGGTGTCGAGCACAGTGGCCGACGGGTTGAGCACATACTCGCCGTTGACGTAGCCGACACGCGTGGCGCCGATCGGACCCTGGAACGGCACGCCGGACAGACGCAGCGCGGCCGAAGCGCCGATCATCGCGGGAATGTCCGCATCGACTTCGGGATTCAGCGACATCACGGTGGCGATCACCTGGACTTCGTTGCGGAAGCCCTTCGGGAACAGCGGACGAATCGGGCGATCGATCAGCCGCGAGGTCAGCGTTTCCTTTTCGGTGGGACGGCCTTCCCGCTTGAAGAAGCCGCCCGGGATGCGGCCGCCGGAATAGGCGCGCTCCTGGTAATCGACCGTCAGCGGGAAAAAGTCCTGATCCGGCTTGGCCGTCTTTCTGGCCACTGCCGTGACCAGCACGACCGTTTCGTCCATGCTGACGATGACGGCACCGCCGGCCTGACGTGCCACTGCGCCGGTTTCCAACTTGACAGTATGGCTGCCAAACGGAAACGTCTTGACCGTAGGCGTTAGGTTCAGCGCCATGGTGATCTCCTCAATGTAGTGAATAGCGGGTGGACTGCGCTTAGCGGCGCAGGCCGAGCTCGGCGATCAGCATCTTGTAGCGATCGGCATCTTCACTCTTCAGATAATCCAGCAGCTTGCGGCGCTGGTTCACCATCTTGAGCAGACCACGGCGGGAATGATGATCCTTCTTGTTCGCCTCGAAATGCGGGGCGAGCGTCTTGATGCGCTCGGACAGCAGCGCAACCTGCACTTCCGGCGATCCGGTATCGCCCTGCGCACGCTGGAATTTTTCCAGAACGGTGCGCTTCTGTTCAACGGTCAAGGCCATTTAATCAAAGCTCCAAACTTGTCAAGTCTCTTTTAAGGCGCGGAATTGTAGCGGTGCGCCGGGGTACAAACAAGCAAAACCGCAATAAAGTTCAGGACATCCAGCGCCGTGGGGCCACCAGGCCGTCTGCATCGATCACCGCGATGCCGAGTAGACGCGCGTCCGGTCCAAACACAGCGACGGCGCCCTCTTTTGGCGCGCCGGCAACGCGAACCGCCTGTCCTCTCGACAGGTAAAACGCGCGGTCGGCGTCAACACTGAGTTGCGGCCACCCAGCGAACGCTGCGGACGGGGACACCAGCAGACGGTCCAGCGCTTCGCACCCCTCCGACGCGGCCTGTTCCAGTTGCGCGATGCCGACCATGTCCTCACCCGAGAACGGCGCCACCTCGGTGCGACGCAGCATCGTGACATGTGCCAGGGTTCCGGCAGCGCGCGCCAGATCTTCCACCAGCACGCGGATATAGGTGCCTTTCGAACAATGCACGTCCAGCACGAATTCCGACTGCGCAACCGAAAGCAACTGCATGGAATGAATCGTGACCGTCCTCGGCTGACGTTCCACGGCCTCGCCCTTTCGCGCCAGTTCGTAAAGCCGCCGCCCCTGATGCTTGATCGCGGAATACATCGGCGGGATCTGTTCGATCTCGCCGAGCATCGCCGCGATTGCGGGGCGCAGAGCCTCCGCGCCTGCAATACGATCCGTCCGCTCGACGATCTCGCCGTCCGAATCCGCGGTATCGGTTCGGCTGCCCATGTGGGCGCACACGCGATAACGCTTATCCGACTCCAGCAGATAGGTCGTCAGCTTGGTCGCATGACCAAAGCAGATCGGCAACAGGCCGGTCGCCAGTGGGTCAAGACTGCCAGTATGTCCGGCCTTGGCGGCACCATACATTCGCTTGACCTGCTGCAGGGCACCGTTGGAGGTCATCCCGGTCGGCTTGTCGAGCAGTAGGATGCCATGCACGTCTCGCGCACCCGGCTTGCGTCTCGCCATTGCAGCCCGCGCTCAGTCCTTATGGTGACTTTCGTCATCGGCGACCGCGTCGCGGATCAGGCGATTGATCCAGTCGGCGGTATCGGGCACTTCATCACTGAAGAAGTACAGCTCCGGCGCGTGGCGCATGCGCAACCTGCGGCCCAGCTCTCCGCGCATGCGCGGCGCCATTTCCTTGAGCAAGACCAGCGCCTCGCTGACATCCATGCCCATCCGGCTGACAAACACGCGGGCGCTGCTCAAATCGGCCGTCAGCTCAACGCTGGTGAAGGTCACCAGGCTCAGCCGCGCATCCGAATAGCCTTCGGAGATCAGCTGCGTCAGCTCTCTTTGAATCTGAACCTTGACGCGCTGACTGCGCGAATATTCCTTGGGCATGATGAAATCGGTGGCCGCTTCTAGGCGCGGCCGCCCGCGGCCTGCGCACTGACGGTACGCTTGACCTCGATGCGATCGAAGCACTCGATCTGGTCGCCCACTTTGACGTCGTTGTAGTTCTGCACCGCAATACCGCATTCGGTGCCAGCCTCGACCTTGCTGACATCGTCCTTGTGCCGGCGCAGCGATTCGAGTTCGCCTTCGTAGATGACGACGCTGTCGCGCAGCACGCGGATCGGCAAGCCACGACGGACTTCGCCCTCGATCGTGAGACAGCCCGCCACCGCACCGAACTTGGACGAACGGAAAACATCGCGCACCTGGGCGATGCCGATGATCTGTTCGCGAGTTTCGGTCCCGAGCAGGCCAGCGATGGCGTCGGACACGTCATCCAGCACGTCATAGATGATCGAGTAGTAGCGCACATCGACGCCGGTTTCCTGGATGCGGCGGCGCGCCACGCTGTCGGCACGCGTGTTGAAGCCGATGATGATCGCCTGGGAAGCCAGAGCCAGATCGACGTCGGATTCGGAAATGCCGCCGACTGCGGCAGAGACGATATTGACCTTGACCTCCGCGCTCGGAATCTTGAGCAGCGAATCCTGCAGCGCCCCGGACGAGCCCTGCACGTCCGCCTTGATCATCAGGTTTAGCGACTTGCGAGCGCCCTCGCCCATCTGCGCGAAGACCTGCTCCATGCGCACGGCCTGAGTCTGCGCCAGCTTCTGCTCGCGCAACTTCACCTCACGCAGCTCGGCCAGTTCCCTGGCCTTGCGTTCGTTGGCCACGGCGACGACATCATCACCGGCATCCGGCGCACCGGACAGGCCCAGAATCTGTACAGGAATCGACGGACCTGCGGTTTTCACCGGCTTGCCCGCTTCATCGAACATCGCGCGGACTCGGCCGAAATGCGGGCCGGACAAGACGACGTCACCTTGATTCAGGGTGCCCGAGCGAACCAGGACCGTTGCGACCGGACCCCGTCCCTTCTCGACACTCGATTCGATGATCTGCCCGCGTGCCGGCGCATCCACCGGCGCCGTCAGCTCCAGCAGCTCGGACTGCACCAGGATAGCGTCGAGCAAATCGTCGATGCCGGCTCCGGTGTGAGCAGATACACCCACGCACTGGACGTCACCGCCCCAGTCCTCGACGAACACCTCTTCCTTGGACAACGCCGATTTGACGCTATCCAGATCGGCGTCCGGCTTGTCGACCTTGGTGATCGCCACGATCATCGGCACGCCGGCCGCTTTCGAGTGCTGAATCGCCTCCCGCGTCTGCGGCATGACGCCGTCATCTGCGGCGACCACCAGGATCACCACATCGGTCACCTGCGCACCGCGGGCACGCATGCGCGTAAATGCGGCATGGCCCGGAGTATCCAGGAAGGTCACCACACCCTTGCCGGTGCGGACGTGGTAGGCGCCGATATGCTGGGTGATACCACCGGCCTCGCCCGCGGCGACGCGCGTGTGTCGAATGTAATCAAGCAAGGACGTCTTGCCGTGATCGACGTGGCCCATGACCGTCACTATCGGCGGACGCGTCACCAAGGGGGCATCGCTGACCTCACCTTCGACCGCCTGTAGCAGACTGTCCTCGGTCGCAGTCGCACTGACCGGCTTGGGTTTATGCCCGATTTCCTCGACCACCAGAACCGCGGTGTCCTGATCCAGCGTCTGGTTGATGGTCGCCATCACGCCCATCTTCATCAGCGCCTTGATCAGCTCCCCGGTCTTGACAGCCATGCGATTGGCGAGATCACCCACCGTGATTGCTTCCGGCACTTCCACTTCGCGCACAACCGGCGCGGTGGGCCGTTCGAAGCCGTGCTGCGTCTCGAAGCGAACCCGACCGCCGCCGCTCTGCTTGCGCTTGCGGTCACGCTTGCCGGACTTGTCCTTGGCAACGTGCAGTTCCTTGCGGCCCGCCGCCGACCTCGGCGCCTCGCGCTCCGGCGGCTTGCGTAACGGTTCCTGGCGTCGCATTTCCTCGGCACGACGCAGATTTTCCTCGGCGCGGCGACGTGCCGCCTCCGCTTCAAGACGCGCTGCATCCACAATCGGCGGCGCTGCCTTGGATTTGGCCACTTCCTCAGCCTTGGCGGCCGCTTCACGGGCTGCAATTTCGGCCGCTTCGGCCTCACGGCGGCGACGCGCATCTTCCTCGGCGATGGCCGCTTCGGCGTCCAGTGCAGCCTTGCGTCGCGCTTCTTCGGCTTCGGCGCTGACGGCCTGCGACTGTGCTTCGGCCTGTTTCTTGGCTTCCAGCTCGGCCGCTTCACGCGCCGCGGCTGCGGCAATCGCCGCGCGCTCCTCCTGCTGACGCGCCTCTTCGGCAGCGACCTGCGTCGGATCGGGCTCATCGTTCTTGACGTAGGTGCGCCGCTTGCGAACTTCGATCGACACCGTCTTGGACGCACCGCGCCCACCGCCAAGCTTGAGCTCCGAGGTGGTCTTGCGCTTCAGAGTGACGCGCTTGGGATCACCGCCACTTGGAGCGGTCGCGGTCACCGGGCTGGCGCCGCGCTTGCCATGAAGGTGCGTCAGCAATGCGCGCTTATCGTCTTCCGACAGCGGGGCATCGATGCTGTCCACGGCGACTCCGGCCTCTTGCAACTGTGTCAGAAGCAGGTCCACCGGGATTTTCACCTCGGTAGCAAAGTCTCGTACGGTGACTGTGGACATCTTTACTCCAGTTCAATCGGCAGTGGTTCGACGGTGCGGCGAGCGATGACCCTCTTCAAAAAGGGCTCAAGCCTGCTCTTCGAACCAGTGCGCGCGTGCGGCCATGATCAGCTCGCCGGCGCGTGCCTCGTCAATTTCGATGATTTCCATCAACTCGTCGACACCCAGTTCCGCGAGATCATCCCGCGTCTTGATGCCGTGCTCGGTCAGCTTCTGTGCCATGTCGTCATCGACACCTTCGACCGACTGCAATGCGTCCCCCGCCTGCCCCTCACCCACATGCTCGGCGCTTGCAATTGCGCGTGTCAGCAGCGCGTCGCGGGCGCGGGAGCGCAGTTCGGCGACGATTTCCTCGTCGAACTCCTCGATCTCGAGCAGCTCCTGTTCCGGCACATACGCGACCTCTTCCAGGGTCGTGAATCCCTCTTGTACCAGAATGACAGCGATTTCCTCGTCCACGCCCAGCTGCTCGATGAAGGCTCGGCTAACGGCCTCATTCTCCTTCTCAGTCATGGCAGCCGCATCTTCGACGGTCATCACGTTGAGCACCCAGCCGGTCAACTCGGACGCCAGGCGCACGTTCTGACCGCCGCGGCCGATCGCCTGCGCCAGCTTCTCATCGGCCACCGCGATGGCCATGCTGTGCGCTTCTTCATCGACAACGATCGACTCGACCTCGGCCGGCGCCATCGCATTGACGACGAACTGTGCGGTGTTGTCATCCCAGGGAACGATATCGATACGCTCGCCAGCGAGTTCGTTGGACACGCTCTGCACACGCGAACCGCGCATGCCGACGCAGGCGCCGACGGGATCGATACGCTTGTCCTTGGCCTGGACCGCGACCTTGGCACGCAGGCCGGGGTCGCGGGCGGCGCCCTTGACCTCGATCAGGCCCTGCGCGATTTCGGGCACTTCCAGCTTGAACAGTTCGATCAGGTACTCTGGCGAGGTGCGCGACAGGAACAACTGCGGGCCGCGCGTCTGCGGGCTCACCTCATAGAGGAAGCCGCGAATGCGATCGCCCACACGCACCGGCTCTCGCGGAATGACTTGATCACGCGCGATGATTGCCTCGGTGTTGCCGCCGAGATCGACAATGATGCTGCCGCGCTCCAAGCGCTTGACCATGCCGGTCAATAGCTCACCGACACGGTCGCTATAGGCTTCAACGATCTGTGAGCGTTCTGCCTCACGCACCTTCTGCACGATGACCTGTTTCGCAGCCTGGGCGGAAATACGACCGAACTCGACATTCGGCAGCAGCTCTTCGATGTATTCGCCCACCGCGACGCCGGGCTGCTTCTGCTCGGCGCGCATATAGAGAATCTGGCGGTCCGGGGATTCGAATTCCGGATCCTCGTCATCGACTACGAGCCAGCGGCGCATCGTCACGTATTCGCCGGTCGAGCGATCGATCGTGACGCGCACGTCGATGTTTTCGCCGTAGCGCTTTTTTGTCGCGGACGCGAGCGCGGCTTCGATTGCCTCGAAGATGATGTCCTTTTCGACGCCTTTCTCGTTGGAGACGACGTCCGCGACCAATAATACGTTTTTGTTCATGACGCTAACTACTCCACGTCAAAACCGGGGCACAAGGCGTGCCCGCTCGATATCCGTGAGTTCCAGCTCGATCACGCCCCCCGGCGTCTCCAGCAGCACCAGGCTGCCGTTGATCCCCCGCAGTACACCATCGAACCTCTTGCGGCCGTCACGCGGGTAAAACAAGCTGATCTTGACCTCCTCGCCCGCGAAACGCTCGAAGTGCTGCGGCTTCGCCAACGGCCGATCGAGGCCGGGCGACGACACTTCCAGCTGATACGCCTGGGGGATCGGGTCTTCAACATCAAGCGCGCCGGCCACTTCCCTGCTGACCCGTTCGCAGTCGCCCAGATCTATTCCATCAGGCGAATCAATATAAAGACGAAGAACGGAATTGTGACCCTGACCGGTCAATTCAAGCATTAACAGTTCGTAGCCGAGACTCTCGATCACCGGCTCCAGCATTGCCGTCAGTTTTTCCGTCAGTCCTGTCATTCGCGCCTAAGAAAAAAAAAGCCCCGATAAAGCGGGGCCGTTTACTGCTCCGATTGGTAGCGGGGGCAGGATTCGAACCTGCGACCTTCGGGTTATGAGCCCGACGAGCTGCCAGACTGCTCCACCCCGCACCAGAGTCGGCGCGCATCCTACGCATTCAGGCCATGAGTTTCAAGCCAAAACCGCAGAAAGCACTCCAAAAACCACAACATCCACAAACTTCACATCGACCCGCTGACCCGCCCAGACGCTTCCGAGGACGCAGCTGGTGCCGACGGTGAGACTCGAACTCACACGGGTTTCCCCACTACCCCCTCAAGATAGCGTGTCTACCAATTCCACCACGTCGGCGAGCAACGGGGCGCGCATTCTATCAGGCCGCACCGAAAACGGAAGGCCTGCGCGCCGTTTCGCGCCGATTTATTTACTCCGGGATGGCTGGCGACGTCTCGTCGGCCGGTGGCGCCTGAGCATCGCCTTCGGGCGGCACCATTTCCGACGGCCCTTCGGGCGGTTCCGGCGCCGTCATCGGCAGTTCGTCGGTCGGCGGCAAGGTCTGCTGCTGCTCGGCGGCCGGGGCGGCCATACGGTCGACAACGCTGTCGGACAGCGCGCGATCATTGACCAGATAAGCCAAGGCCAGGCTCACCAGCATGAACACCGCCGCCAGGATCCCGGTCGCCCGCGACAGAAACGTGGACGAACCACGGGAACCGAAGACGGTTCCGGAGGCACCCGCGCCGAATGCGGCGCCGGCATCGGCGCCCTTGCCCTGCTGCAACAGCACGAGCGCAATCACGCCAACGGCGACGAGCACCTGAATGATAACCAGAGCGGTATGCATCGAAAGTTTTGAAACCTCAAGATTTTAGGCCGATTGCGCTGCCGCGCAGATCGCATTGAAATCGGCGGCCTTCAGAGAGGCGCCGCCGATGAGACCACCGTCGACGTCCTCGAGGCCGAACAACTCATTGGCGTTGTCCGGCTTCACGCTGCCGCCGTACAGGATACGCACGAGGGCGGCGATTCTAGCATCACGTCCCGCCAGTTGCGCGCGCAGGAAGGCATGAGCGCTCTGAGCCTGCTCGGGACTGGCCGTCTTGCCGGTACCGATTGCCCAGACCGGCTCGTAGGCGATCACCGCCGTCTCGAATGCTGCAATGCCCACGTGGTCGATCACGGCATTCAGCTGGCGCGCAAGAATCGTCTCGGTCTGCCCGCCCTCACGCTCGTCCAGCGACTCGCCGAGACACAGGACCGGGATCAGTCCGTTGTCCTGCGCCAGCCTGAACTTGGCCGCCACGACTTCGTCGGTCTCACCATAAAGTGCGCGACGTTCCGAGTGGCCGACGATGACATGGCTGCACCCCACATCCTTGAGCATGCCGCCGAACAGTTCGCCGGTGAACGCGCCGGGCTTGCCCTGATCCGCCAGATTCTGCGCACCCAGCAGCAGACCGCCGTCGCAAAGCGCGCCCACGGATTCCAGATAGCAGGCTGGCGGACAGACCACGACATCAATCCGGTCATGGCCGGGCATCGCTGCCACCAACCCCTCAAGCAAGCTGGCGTTGCCGGCAAGACTGCCATTCATCTTCCAGTTCCCCGCGACCATTGCGCGTCGGCTCATCGTTCTTCTCCTGTTTCCGGTTACTGATTGCTCATGTCTTGGTGGCTCAGGCGGGCGCTGTGGCGCGTACGCTGTCCGCGATCGCCTCGGCGACCCGCCTGGACAGCGCCTCGTCGTCGGATTCGACCATGACACGGATCAACGGCTCTGTTCCGGACGCACGCAGCAATACGCGCCCACGCACACCCAGTTCCCGTTCGGCGTCCGCCATACTGGCCTGTATCGCCGGCGTGTCCAGCTTGGCGTCGCTACGCTGCGCCAGTTTCACGTTGATCAAGACCTGCGGGAACTGCCGCATTCCGGAGACGATGTCGCCCAGGCTGCGCCCATCCAGCAGGGCCGCCGCAAGCACCTGCAAGGCCGACACGATGCCGTCGCCGGTTCCCGCCTTGTCCAGGCTCAGGATGTGGCCTGAGGTTTCGCCACCGAGACGACCGCCGGTCGCGAGCAGACGTTCAAACACATAGCGATCGCCGACCGCGCTTCGTTCGAAATCCAGCCCCATCGCCCGGATCGCCTGTTCCAGCCCGAGATTGCTCATCACCGTACCGACTACCGGCCCGGTCAAGCCACCGCGAGCGAGCTGATGGCGTGCGATCACGTACAGCATCTGGTCTCCATCCACGGCATTGCCTTGAGCATCGACCATCAGGCAGCGATCGCCATCACCGTCCAGCGCGATCCCCAAGTCGGCGGATTGCTCGACAACGGCGGCCTGCAATTGCCCCAGATGCGTGGAACCGCAGCCGTCATTGATGTTCAATCCATTCGGGCTGACGCCAATCGCCCGGACCTGCGCGCCCAGTTCGGAAAAGACCGACGGCGCAGCACGATAGGCCGCGCCGTTCGCACAATCCAGCACGATCCTCAGACCGCTCATCGACGGCCCGTCATAGCGAGACTTGCAGTACTCGACATAGCGACCGACCGCGTCGTTGAATCTTGAAGCCTTGCCGACCTTCTCGGGTTCGACGCAACCCGGCTCATCATCCAGCAAGGCTTCGATTGCGGCTTCCTGAGCCTCACTGAGCTTGCCACCATCGGCGCCGAAGAACTTCACTCCGTTGTCATAGTGGGGGTTGTGCGATGCCGAAATGACGACGCCCGCCTGAGCACCCACGGCCTTCGTCAGATAGGCGATCGCCGGTGTCGGTAGCGGCCCGAGCAGCCGCACCTGAATCCCGGCGGCCGCCAGGCCCGCCTCCAACGCGGACTCGAACAGATAGCCGGAGCGACGCGTGTCCTTGCCAATCAGCACCGTCGCGCCTTCGCCACGGCCCAGCACGCGCCCGGCAGCCCAACCCAGGCGCAGAGCGAAGGCTGGCGTCATGGGTGCCACACCCACGCGGCCCCGGATTCCATCGGTTCCGAAATATCGACGACTCATGTATTCGGGTTCGCGATCGCGTTGATCACTGTCAGAGCATCCATAGTCTCACGCACGTCATGTGTCCTCACAATGGCCGCGCCCTGCCCGACCGCATGCAGTGCTGCCGCCAAACTCGCAGCCTGCCGCTCGTCGACCGATCGCCCCAGCAGCCGCCCGAACATGGATTTTCGCGAGACGCCGATCAACACTGGAGCAAGCGCGGTAAAGCGGTGAAGCTCCGCCAACAAGGCCAGGTTGTGCCCCAGCGTCTTGCCGAAACCAAAACCTGGATCGACCAGCAGCCTGGCCGGCGCGATGCCGGCCTTGACACAGGCATGGATACGCCGCTCGAGAAAGGTCCGCACTTCGATGACCACGTCATCATATCGAGGCTCGACTTGCATCGTGCGGGGTTCGCCGAGCATGTGCATCAGACACACCGCCGCGCCAGAGTCGCGCGCCACGTCCAGCGCGCCCGGCGATCGCAAGGCATTCACGTCGTTGATGAGCTCCGCTCCGGCCTCACAGGCGGCCCGCATCACCGCCGGCTTCAGCGTATCGATCGACAGCACACAGCGGCTCTCGTGACGCAGCGCGGTGATTACCGGGACCACGCGGCGAATTTCTTCGACAGCGTCGACCGGCTGCGCGCCGGGCCGCGTGGATTCTCCACCGACGTCGATGATGCTGGCGCCGTCGGCGATCATGCCTCGCGCCTGCGCCAAGGCCGCGTCCAAATCAACGTATCGCCCCCCGTCCGAGAACGAGTCCGGCGTGACATTGAGGATGCCCATGACCAAGGGCCGCTCAAGGCTCAGCGCGCGTGTTGGCAGGGAGAGTTCGGAATACATGTCCAGATCGGGAAATGAAAAGGCCGGCGCTGGGCCGGCCCATTCTTGAATGGCACGTCTTGAACGACGCGCTTCCGGCTTCAGGTCTGGCCAGCAGGGCGCATACCCGGCGCGGGTCCGGCGCTGGGCGCCGGCTTGGACGGCGGCTCGTTCGGGCCCGGGTCGGTCCAGCTTTCCGGCGGACCTGGCGGCTCGCCGCGCATGATGCGGGCGATCTGTTCGGAATCGATCGTCTCGTATTTGACCAGCGTTTCGGCCATCGTGTGCAGCTTGTCGAGATTGTCTTCGAGAATCTTGCGCGACCGCGCGAAGTTCGAATCGATGATCTCGCGAATTTCACGATCGATCGAATGCGCCGTTTCGTCGGAGACGTGTTTGGTCTGCGTCACGCTCTTGCCGAGGAAGACCTCGCCATTGTCCTCGGAATACGACAGCGGCCCGAGCCGATCGGACAGGCCCCACTTGGTCACCATGTTGCGGGCGATGTCGGTGGCGCGCTCGATGTCATTGGAGGCGCCGGTCGTCACGTTGTCCATGCCGAAGATGATTTCCTCGGCGAGGCGACCGCCGAACAGCGAGCAGATCTGGCTATTGAGTCGCTGCTTGGAATAGCTGTAGCGATCCTCCAGCGGAAGGAACATGGTCACGCCCAGCGCGCGACCGCGCGGAATGATCGTGACCTTGTAGACCGGATCATGGTCCGGTACCGACAGGCCGACGATCGCGTGACCGGCCTCGTGATAGGCGGTCAGGCGTTTTTCCTTCTCGGACATGACCATCGAACGACGCTCCGCGCCCATCATGATCTTGTCCTTGGCGCGCTCGAAGTCTTCGTGCTCGACCAGACGCTTGTTGGCGCGCGCGGCGAACAGCGCCGCCTCGTTGACGAGATTGGCCAGATCGGCGCCGGAGAATCCTGGGGTGGCGCGCGCGATCACGTCCGGCTTGACGTTGTCGGCCAGAGGCACTGCGCGCATATGCACCTTGATGATCTGCTCACGGCCACGCACATCCGGCAGCGGCACCACGACCTGACGATCGAAACGACCCGGGCGCAGCAAGGCCGGGTCCAGCACGTCCGGGCGGTTGGTGGCGGCGATGACGATCACGCCCTCGCTGCCTTCGAAGCCATCCATTTCCACCAGCAACTGGTTCAGCGTCTGCTCGCGTTCGTCGTGACCGCCCCCCAGGCCGGCCCCGCGATGGCGACCGACCGCGTCGATTTCGTCGATGAAGATGATGCACGGGGCATGCTTCTTCGCCTGCTCGAACATGTCACGAACGCGCGAGGCACCCACGCCCACGAACATCTCCACAAAATCGGAGCCGGAGATCGTGAAGAACGGCACACCGGCTTCGCCAGCGATGGCGCGTGCCAGCAAGGTCTTGCCGGTACCCGGCGAGCCCACCATCAGCACACCACGCGGAATCTTGCCGCCCAGACGCTGGAATTTGGCTGGGTCACGCAGGAAATCGACGAGTTCGGAGACTTCCTGCTTGGCCTCCTCGACACCGGCAACATCATTGAAGGTGATCTTCACCTGATCGGCGTTGAGCATGCGCGCCTTGGACTTGCCGAAGCTCATTGCTCCGCGTCCGCCACCGCCACCCTGCATCTGGCGCATGAAGTAGATCCACACCGCGATCAGCAACAGGATCGGAAACGAACTGATCAGTAGCTGCAGCAACAGCGGCGTGCTCTCCGGCGGCTTTCCGTCGAAGGAAACACTGTTGCGCTTGAGGTCGCCGACCAGGGCCGAAGCGTCGTCCTCTGGGCTGAAGGTGGAGAACTTGGAACCGTCGCGCAGCTGGCCTTCGATGTTGCCATCCTGCCGGATGGACACGCTCTCGACGCTGCCGGACTCGACCTTGGACAGGAAGTCAGAGTAGCGAAGCTGCTGTTGGGGGCTTCCCTGTTCCGAGAAGGTTTTGAACACGCTCATCAGGACGACGAGGATCACCGCCCAAAGCAGCAGGTTCTTAGCAAGATCGTTCAAAGCAATTCCTCACTGGACGGTGCCGGCGATTTCGCGCCTGCCAACACCCGACCGGGCGCACCAATGCGTCCGGACAGCCTGTTTCCGGTCATTCCGACATTACACCCGCGACTGTCGGCCTGCCAATTAATTAAGACATCAGCTTCGATGTGATTTTCCAAACAGATACACTTCCCGGCTTCTCGGTCTTGAAGCTTTTGGCTTTCGAATCATCACCTTATCGAATGATTCGCGAACTTCTTTGAGGTAGGTGTCGAAACCTTCCCCCTGAAACACCTTGGTCAGGAAATTGCCGCCCGGTCGCAAGCGCTCGCGCGCGAACATGAGCGCAAGCTCAGCCAAATGCACCGATCCGACCTGATCCGCCACATCGACTCCACTTAAGTTGGGGGCCATATCCGACAAAACAAGGTCGACCTCGGCATTGCCGAGCAAGGCCTCGAACTCTTGAAGTACGGATTCCTCACGGAAGTCGCCTTGAATGAAATGCACCCCTTCAATCGGCTCGATATCGAGGATGTCCAGCGCAAAGATGCGCGCGCGGTCGCCCAAGCGCCGCCGTGCGTACTGACTCCAGCCGCCGGGTGCAGCGCCCAGATCGACAATCGTCGAACCGGCGCGCAACAGGCCATCTCGTTCGTCCAGTTCGGCCAGCTTATACACCGCACGTGAACGCCAGCCTTCTGCGCGCGCCCGCTGCACGTAGGGATCGGCTTCGTGCTCGGCGAGCCAGCGCTTGGAACTGGCGCTGCGTTTCTTACCCACGCGCAGTCGCAATCGCGGCCCTGAACTGGACCGAATTTGGGCTAGATATACAGAACTTTGACGATTTCAAATTCGCGATCGCCCGCCGGTACCCGCACTGCGACTTCGTCGCCTTCGAACTTACCGATCAGCGCCCGTGCAATCGGCGAATTCACCGAAATCTGACCGCCTTTGATGTCCGCCTCGTCTTCGCCGACGATCTGATAGCGCACTTCGTCGCCGCTGACGATGTCAGCCAGTTCGACGGTGCAGCCGAACACGACCTTGCCGCCCGCATCGAGCTGGGTGACGTCAATGACCTGGGCATTGGAAAGCTTGGCCTCGATTTCCGCGATGCGCCCTTCGGCAAAGGACTGCTGCTCACGTGCGGCGTGATATTCGGCGTTCTCCTTGAGATCGCCGTGTGCGCGCGCCTCCGCGATGGCGGCAATGATCTGCGGCCGCGTCTCGGATTTGAGGACACGAAGTTCTTCGCGGAGCTTTTCGGCCCCACGCAATGTCAGGGGTACTTTCTGCATGATTGAGAGCTTACGGAAATAGTTCGTCGTACGCGAAAAGGAGAGGCCTTGCCGCGATGCGAATCATCAGTTTAACCAAATCGGGCTGAACCCGAGCGATACCGGCGTGTTCGCGCCGGTCAGCCCAGCTGTGAGTGCAGGTCCTGCAAGCGGTTGACCTGCTGCTTGTCCAGGTGCTCCATGGCGATCGCCGCCGCCAGCGAGCCTGCCATCGTCGTGAAATAGCAGATCTTGTGCTGAATCGCGGCAGCACGAATCGATCTGGATTCCTCGATCGACTGCTTGCCTTCGGTGGTGTTGGTGATGAACTGGATCTCGCCGTTCTTGATCATGTCCACGCAATGCGGGCGGCCTTCCTTGACCTTGTTGACCGTCTGGCAGTCGATGCCAGCCGCCACGATGGAATCCGCCGTACCGCGCGTGGCAACGATCCGGAACCCACGGGCCGCCAGCACCCGCGCCAGCTCGATCGCACGCTTCTTGTCCTGATCGCGCACCGACAGGAACGCCGTGCCTTCGGAAGGCACGATCATGCCGACGCCGGCCTGGGCCTTGTTGAAGGCCTCGCCGAAGTGGCTACCCACGCCCATGACTTCACCGGTGGAGCGCATTTCCGGGCCGAGCAGCGCATCCACGCCGGGGAACTTGCCGAATGGGAACACCGATTCCTTCACGGAATAGTGTTTGGGCACGATTTCCTGGGTGATCCCCTGCGAAGCCAGCGACTGACCGACCATGCAGCGCGCCGCGATTTTGGCCAGCGGCCGCCCGGTGGCCTTGGACACGAACGGGCTGGTGCGTGAGGCGCGCGGATTGACCTCCAGCAGATACACCTTGGTGTCCTGCACCGCGAACTGCACGTTCATCAGGCCGCAGACCTCGAGTCCGTGCGCGAGCTTGGTGACTTGGGTACGGATTTCGTCGAGCACCTTCTTCGACAGCGAATAGGCCGGTAGCGAACAGGCCGAATCGCCCGAATGCACGCCAGCCTCCTCGATGTGCTCCATGATGCCGCCGATCACGACGTCCTTGCCATCGGAGAGCGCATCGACATCGACCTCGATCGCATTGTTGAGGAAGCGGTCGAGCAGTACCGGCGATTCGTTGGAAACGTGCACGGCCTCGTTCATGTAGCGCTTGAGGTCATCATCATCGTGAACGATTTCCATGGCGCGGCCGCCGAGCACATAGGAAGGCCTGACCACCAGCGGATAACCGACCTTGGAAGCCAGCGTCAGCGCCTGCTTCTCGGAGGTCGCGGTCGCATTCGGCGGCTGCAACAGACCGAGCTTGTCGACCAGCTTCTGGAAGCGTTCGCGGTCCTCGGCCAGATCGATCGAATCCGGCGTGGTGCCGATGATCGGCGCACCGGCCGCTTCGAGCTGGCGCGACAGCTTCAGCGGCGTCTGCCCGCCGAACTGCACGATCACGCCCTTGGGCTTTTCGAGCTCAATGATCTCGAGCACGTCCTCGGCCGTCAATGGCTCAAAATACAGGCGATCCGACGTATCGTAGTCCGTGGACACGGTTTCCGGATTGCAGTTGATCATGATGGTTTCGTAACCATCATCCTTGAGCGCCAGCGCCGCGTGCACGCAGCAATAGTCGAACTCGATGCCCTGCCCGATGCGGTTCGGCCCGCCGCCGAGCACCACGATCTTGTCGCGGTCCGTCGGCGCGGCTTCGCATTCCTCGTCGTAGCTCGAATACAGGTAGGCGGTCGACGACGGAAATTCGGCGGCGCAGGTGTCCACCCGCTTGTAGACCGGGCGCACGCAGAGCTTACGGCGGCGCGCACGCACCGATTCCTCCTTGACCCGCATCAAGGTGGCGATACGTCGGTCGGAGAAACCCAGGCGCTTGTAGCGACGCAGCACATCAGCCTCGATCTGCGAAATCCGCTGTCCGGCAATCTCGGACTCGACCGAGATCAGTTCCTCGATCTGGTCGAGAAACCACGGGTCGATACGGGTGTAGCGCTGCACTTCGTCCAGCGTGAAACCGGCACGGAAGGCGTCGCCGACGTACCAAAGGCGCTGCGCGCGCGGCGTCGCCAGTTCCTCGCGTATGCGCGTGCGCGTGGCCTCGCTGTCGTAGTCGCCAATCACCGGATCGAAGCCGTCGCTGCCGGTTTCGAGGCTGCGCAAGGCCTTGTGCAGGGATTCCTGGAAATTGCGACCGATCGCCATGGCCTCGCCGACCGACTTCATCTGCGTGGTCAGGCGCGAATCGGCCTGCGGGAATTTTTCGAAGGTGAAGCGCGGCACCTTGGTGACCACGTAGTCGATCGAGGGCTCGAAGGACGCCGGCGTCATGCCGCCGGTGATGTCGTTGCGCAGTTCGTCCAGCGTATAGCCCACCGCCAGCTTGGCCGCGACCTTGGCGATCGGAAAACCGGTGGCCTTGGACGCCAGCGCCGAGGACCGCGACACGCGCGGATTCATTTCGATGACGATGATGCGGCCATCGTCCGGATTGATCGCGAACTGCACATTGGAGCCGCCTGTATCGACCCCGATCTTGCGCAGTACCGCCACCGAGGCGTTGCGCAGCAGCTGGTATTCCTTGTCGGTGAGCGTCTGTGCCGGCGCCACCGTGATCGAATCGCCGGTGTGCACGCCCATCGGATCGAGGTTCTCGATCGAGCAGACGATGATGCAATTGTCCTTGTGGTCGCGAACCACCTCCATCTCGAACTCTTTCCAGCCGAGCAGGGATTCCTCGATCAGGACTTCATCGGTCGGCGACAGATCGAGGCCGCGCAGCACGATTTCCTCGAATTCCTCGACGTTGTATGCGATGCCGCCGCCGGAACCGCCCATCGTGAAACTGGGCCGGATGATGACCGGAAAGCCGATGTCGGCCTGAATCTGCCGCGCCTGTTCCATGGAATGCGCGACCGCCGAACGGGCCGAGCCGAGTCCGATCTCGGTCATCGCATCGCGAAACTTCTCGCGATCCTCCGCCAGATCGATCGCCTCTTCATTGGCGCCGATCAGTTCCACACCATACTTCTCCAGCACACCGTGCTTGGCCAGGTCCAGCGCGCAGTTGAGCGCGGTCTGCCCGCCCATCGTCGGCAGCACCGCGTCCGGGCGCTCCTTGTCGATGATGCGTTCCAGCGTCTGCCAGCGGATCGGCTCGATATAGGTCGCGTCGGCCATTTCCGGGTCAGTCATGATCGTCGCCGGATTGGAGTTGACGAGAATGACCCGGTACCCCTCCTCGCGCAGCGCCTTGCAGGCCTGGGCACCGGAATAGTCGAACTCGCAGGCCTGGCCGATAACGATGGGGCCGGCGCCGATGATGAGGATGCTTTGGATGTCGGTGCGTTTGGGCATTTTTTACTGCTCGGGACCCGGGCTTCCGTATCCGGAAGTCGATTTGTGTTCCAGCGCGCGGTGCAATTTGGACAGCATCTGACTCACTCGCTCACACAGATCAAGAGCGCCCCGCGCAAGGTCAGCCTGACCGAATCCGAGTTCCTGCGCCAAAAGCAGCTGAGTCTGCTGCTCTGCGGTCGATCCCGCAGCGATTGCAATAAAACGTGCGTAATCGCGCGGGGTGTGTCGAGCATTCCCTTCAGCAATATTGGAGGGAACGGATACTGCGGCGCGCCGAATCTGCGCGGTCAGACCGAAGCGCTCATCGCGCGGAAAGCCTGCGCTGAGCTGATAAACCGCCTTCGTCAGATCCATCGCCAACCGCCATACCTCAAGTTCGCGAAAATGCGACGCTGCCATCAGCTTTTCCCGGGTTCCGGCTTGCCGGCTTCCATCAACTGGATGAACCGGTCGAACAGATAGCCGACATCGTGCGGGCCGGGGCTGGCTTCGGGATGCCCTTGGAAGCTGAAGGCCGGCGCGTTGCTCAGGGCCAGGCCCTGATTCGAGCCATCGAACAGCGAGCGATGCGTGATCGTCACATCGTCGGGCAGGCTCGCCTCGTCGACCGCGAAGCCGTGGTTCTGGCTGGTGATCAGCACGCGACCGGATTCGAGATCCTGCACCGGGTGATTGGCACCGTGATGGCCGAATTTCATCTTCGACGTTTTCCCGCCGGCGGCCAGGCCGAGGATCTGGTGGCCGAGACAGATGCCGAACAAGGGCAGCTGTTTCTTGATGAAATAGCGGGCAGCGTCGATGGCGTAGTCGCAGGGCTCCGGATCGCCGGGGCCATTGGACAGGAACACGCCGTCCGGCTTGCGCCGCATCACGTCGGCAGCGCGGGTCCTCGCCGGCACCACGGTGACACGGCAGCCGCGGTCCACGAACATCCGCAGGATGTTGGTCTTGACGCCGAAATCGTAGGCCACGACGTGAAAACGGCCGTCACCCGATTCGGCGTCCTCGTCGGTTTCAAGGCGCCACGTGCTGCGATCCCAGACGTAGGCCTTGTCGGTGCTGGCAAGCTGCGCCAGATCCTTGCCCTTGAGGCCGCCCCAGGCCTGCGCCTTTTTCAAGGCCGCGGCCTCGGAAATGCGTCCGCCGGCGACGATGCAGCCGTTCTGGGCACCCTTTTCGCGCAGGATGCGTGTCAGCCGACGCGTGTCGATCCCGGCGATCGCCACCACGTTCTGCTGCTTCAGGTATTCGCTGAAATCCAGAGTCGATCGCCAGCTGCTGTGCGGGCGCGGCACTTCGCGCACAACCAGGCCGGCGATCTGAACGCGGCCCGATTCGGCGTCCAGGTCATTGCTGCCGACGTTGCCGATATGCGGGTAGGTCAGCGTGACGATCTGTTCGAGATAGGAAGCGTCGGTGAGGATCTCCTGGTAGCCGGTCATCGCCGTGTTGAACACGACTTCGCCAACCGTCTGCCCCGTCACACCAATGGAAACGCCTTTGAAAACAGATCCATCGGCAAGTGCGAGTAAGGCCGGTTTAAGCGAGGGCATCGACGCCAGGTCCAATCCAATTTTCAGAGTGTGGATACGACTCGGGGGCCGCAAGACGACCCCCGAGTCCAACCGGGCGCGAATGATAAGCGCGGCGTCCCGGTGCGTAAAGGGAAAGTCCCGATGAACCGCCCGATTCAGCTTCGGGCCGGACCAGGCTCAGCCGCGTCGCCACTGGTGGAAGCGCTCCAGCCAAGGCAGAACCGGTTCCGGCTGATGCGCGCGCTTCCAGTTGCCGGCCGCGTACTCGTTCGACCGGGTCGTGCGGTTCGATTTCGCATCCGGGTCTGGGCGCTGTGTCCGTCACACCTCGGTGGATGTCAGTCCGGTCTCGGCATGAAGGCCCACTCTTGCCGGCAATGGTGCGACTGCGTACGATCCCGGCCAGTTTCAGGTGTCCCGCGTCGAATCCTTCGACACGGGGTGAAACGGGAAGCCGGTGCGTGAACCACTTCGGTGGAACCACTATTCCGGCGCTGCCCCCGCAACGGTAAACGAGCGGATGTGACTTGCAGCCACTGTGCTTCGGCATGGGAAGGCGTCACCTCCAAACACTCGTGAGCCCGGAGACCGGCCTGAAACCAGCGAATGGCTCGCGGTGGGCGTGGCCGGTCAAGGTTGGCTGCCGCCGTGCGTGCACCCACCGAGCCCGAAATCCTGCCCATCCCTGTCGTTCTCGGACCACTTGCGCCGTCGCGTGGGGCGATCGGCAGGGAGACTACAAAAATGCAGTATCGATTCAAGGCAGCGAGCTTCGCGCTGTTCATCGCCGGTCCCGTACTGGCCCAGGCTGCCACCGCACCCGAACTGTCCGACAACATCGAACTCGACCCGGTCACGGTCACCGCGACCCGCACCGACGCCGTGCTCAGCGATTCGCTGGCGCCGGTCACCGTCATCACCCGCACCGAGATCGAACGCCTGCAACCGCAGGATGTCACCGACCTGTTCGCCGGCCTGCCGGGCATTTCCATCGCCAACAACGGTGGTCCCGGCAAATCCACCTCGATCTTCATGCGCGGCACTGAATCCGACCACCTGCTGGTGCTGATCGACGGCATCAAGGTCGGCTCTGCCACCTCCGGCGGCTTCGCGATCCAGGACCTTCCGCTCGAGCAGATCGAGCGCATCGAAATCGTGCGCGGCCCGCGCTCCAGCCTCTACGGCTCCGAGGCGATCGGCGGCGTCATCCAGATCTTCACACGCCGCGGCGGCGGCCGCGACGGCCACCCGGTCGCCAGCTTCGCCGTCGGCGGCGGCAGCCATGACAGCCTGCGTGGGGAATTCGGCATTCGCGGCGACGTCGGCCGCGGCGGTTGGTATGCCGCCAGCCTCTCCGGCCGCGATACCGACGGCATCAACACCCGTCCCAGCGTCGGCGAACCGGACAAGGACGGCTACGAGAACATCGCAGGCTCGCTGCGCGCCGGCTGGCGCTTCGACAACGGCACCGACCTCTCCGCCACGTATCTGCGCGCGGACAGCGAAAACGAATTCGACGGCAGCTACCAGGATTTTTCGGACAACCGCCAGCAGGCCTTCGGCGCGGACCTGCGCTTTTCGCCGCTGACCGTCTGGAAGGTCTCGCTGCACGCCGGCCAGAGCCGCGACGAGGCCGACAACTACAAGGCCGACACCTATTTGAGCAGCTTCGAAACCCGGCGCAGTTACTATGCCTGGCAGAACGACCTGCAAGTCGCGGCCACCCAACTGCTCAGCCTCGGCCTGGACTACCAGGACGACGAAGTCGACGGCACCACCGAATACGCGGTCGACTCGCGCGACAACACCGGCGGCTATCTCCAGTACCAGGGCGACTTCGGCCGTCACGAGCTGCAGGCCAGCCTGCGCCACGACGACAACGAACAATTCGGCAACAACGAGACCGGCTCTGTCGCCTGGGGCTTTCACCTGCTGCCTGCGCTGCGTCTCAATGCCAGCTACGGCACCGCCTTCAAGGCGCCGACTTTCAACGAACTGTATTTCCCCGGCTACGGTAACGCCGGACTTTCGCCCGAAAAATCGAAGAGCGTCGAGTTGGGTCTGGGCGGCATGATCGCCAGTATCGACTGGCGGCTCGATGCCTACCGCACCGAGCTGGACGATCTGATCGCCTACGACTCCGCCAGCGAATCGCCCGGCAACGTCGACAAGGCAGTGATTCACGGTGCCGAACTGCAACTCAGCACGCTGCTGGCCGGCGTGCGCAGCCGCGCCTACCTGAGCTGGATGGACCCGGAGAACCGCGCCGACGGCGCCAGCCACGGCAACACCCTGCCGCGCCGCGCCGAACGGACCGCCCGCCTGGACCTGGATTACGATCTCGGCCGCGCCAGCCTCGGCGCCACCGTCAACGCCACCGGCAAGCGCTACGACGACCTCGCCAACAGCACCGAACTCGGCGGCTACACCACCCTGGCACTGCGCCTCGGCTGGCAGCTGCTGCCGTGCTGGCGCGTGCAGGCCTCGGCCAACAACGTGTTCGACAAGGACTACGAAACCGCCGCCACTTATGCCCAGGAGGGCGCCACCTACTACCTCGGCCTGCGCTATACGCCGGATCTGTAGACCCACGGAGGGTTTTGAAATGACGACATCACCCCTGTCCCGCCGCGCACAAGTCGGCGCTTTCGCCGTACTGACCGTGCTCATGGCGGCCACGCGCTTCCATCACTTCGTCCCGGTGCCGGACGGTTCCTGGGCGATATTCTTCGCCGGCGGCTTCTACCTCGCCGGCGCCAGCCGCTGGGCCTTCCCGCTGTTGATGATCGAGGCGGTACTGGTCGACTACTGGGCGATCCACTACGCCGGCATCAGCGATTTCTGCGTAACCGGTGCCTATGGGTTCCTGGTTCCGACGCACGCTGTGCTCTGGTTCGGCGGCCGGCTGCTGCGCGGCGCAGCGCTGAACCGTGTCGGGCTGCTCAAGCTGGTCGCTTGCAGTTTCATCGCCACCAGCCTCGCCTACTGGATCTCCAACACCTCGTTCTACTGGCTGGGCGGCCGCTATGCCGAACCGAATCTCGCCCAGTACCTTGAACGCTTCTTCATGTACTACGGGCATTTCCTGTTCGTCACCATGAGCTATATCGCTTTCGCCGCGGTGGTCCACCTCAGTGTGGTCATCGGCCTGCGCCCCTCGGAGTCGCGCACATGAGCTTTCCCGGCCTTCGCCATCAATGGATCATCGCCGCGCTGCTGGCGGCGCTGATGCTGCTCACGCGCGGCGAGCACTTCGTCAGCGTGCACGCCCTGCCCAGCGCGTCCTGGGCGGTGTTGTTTCTGGCGGGCTTCTACCTGCGCCCGTTCTGGGCCGTGCCGGCGTTTTTCGCGCTCGGTTTGCTGATCGATCTCGGCTCGCTGGCCGCGGGCACGATCAGCGACTGGTGCCTGTCGCCGGCCTACTGGGCGCTGCTGCCGGCCTACACCGCACTGTGGGGCGGCGGCCGGCTGCTGCGCCGCCATAGCCAGGGGCGCGCCGGCGATCTGCTGGTGCTGGCCCTGGCCCTGGCGGGCTCGGCCTTCATCGCTTACCTGTGTTCCGGAGGCGGCTTCTACTTCTTCTCCGGCCATTACGAAGACAGCAGTCTCGCCGGGTTCGGCGAACGCATCCTGCGCTACTACCCGGGCAAGCTCCTGCATCTGAGCGCCTATGTCGGCCTGGCCGCAGTCGCGGACGTCGCGCTGCGGCTCGCCAGGGCGGAAGCGCACAAACAGCGCACCGCCGCAGGATGAGCGAAGACACGCCGGCGACGCGCCACCGCGCGCGCATGCAGCGCAAGAAGTCGGTGGTGGACGAACGCATCGACGCGGCGCAGACCGAACGCGGCGTGCTGCTGGTGCTCACCGGCAACGGCAAGGGCAAGAGTTCCTCGGCCTTCGGCATGGTCGCACGCAGTCTCGGTCACGGCCTGCGCGTGGGCGTGGTGCAGTTCATCAAGGGCCGCTTTTCCACGGGCGAGGAAGCCTTCTTCCGCCGTTTCGACATGGTCGAATACCACGTCATGGGCGAGGGCTATACCTGGGAAACGCAGGACCGCGAGCGCGACACCCGCGCCGCGCGCGCTGCCTGGGACGTGGCCTGCGGCATGCTGGCGCGGTCGGAACTCGATCTGGTGGTGCTCGACGAACTGTGCATCGCGCTCAAATACCACTATCTCGACGTGAACGAGGTCGTGGCGGCCTTGCAGGCGCGCCCGCCGCGCCAGCACGCCGTGGTCACCGGCCGCGCGGCACCGCCGGCGCTGATCGAGGCCGCCGATACCGTCACCGAAATGCAGGTGGTCAAGCACGCCTTTCAGGCCGGGATACGCGCACAAAAAGGTGTGGAGCTGTAGTGCCCGCCTGCCGCGCCCTGCTGATATCCGCCCCGGCATCCGGCCAGGGCAAGACCACCGTCACCGCCGCGCTGGCGCGCCGCGCGCGGCGGCAGGGTCTGCGCGTGCGCGCGTTCAAGACCGGGCCGGACTTCATCGACCCGATGATTCTGCAACAGGCCAGCGGCGCCACGGTCCATCAACTGGACCTGTGGATGTGCGGCGAGGCGCAGTGCCGCCGCCTGCTGGCCGAGGCCGCCGCCGACGCGGACCTGCTGCTGATCGAAGGCGTGATGGGCCTCTACGACGGCAATCCGTCGAGCGCCGATCTGGCCCAGCGCTTCGGCATTCCGATACTCGCGGTGATCGACGGCTCCGCCATGGCCCAGACCTTCGGCGCGCTGGCCACGGGGCTGGCGCGCTATCGCGACCATCTGCCGTTTCACGGTGTGCTGGCGAATCGCGTGGGCAGCGCCAGACACGCCGAAATGCTGCGCGACAGTCTGCCACCGGAGCTGCACTTTCTCGGCGCCTTGCCGCGCTCCGCCGACTTCGCGCTGCCCGAACGGCATCTCGGACTGAGGCAGGCGGCGGAAATCCGGGACCTCGATTCGCGGCTCGACCGGGTCGCGGACGCGCTCGGCGAGACGCTGAGCTTCGACGCCATCATCCCGGTCGCCTTCGAACCTGAGCCGGAGCCCAGGCTCGAACGCCGGCTTGCCGGCCGCCGCATCGCAGTCGCGCAAGACGCCGCGTTCTCGTTTCTCTACGCGGCCAACCTCGACACGCTGCGCGCGCTCGGTGCTGTACTGCGCTTCTTCTCGCCACTGGCCGACGAGGCCCTGCCGGATGCGGACGCCGTCTACCTGCCCGGCGGCTACCCCGAACTGCACGCCGGCACCATTGCCGCCAATGCCGGAATGCGCGAGGCATTGCACGCCTTCGACGCCGCCGGCAAGCCGATCCTCGCCGAGTGCGGCGGCATGATGAGCCTGTTCGAAACCCTGAGCGATGGCGACGGACAAACGCATCGCATGTTCGGTCTGCTGCCGGGCGCCACCACGATGCAGGCGCGCCTGCAAGCCCTCGGTCTGCAAGCCGTGGACCTCGGCGCCGGCGAGCTGCGCGGCCACAGCTTTCACTATTCCAGCCTCGACACGCCGCTGAGTCCGATCGCCCGCGCGCACAATCCCAACGGCCGGCACTCCGAAGAAGCCGTCTACCGACGAGGTCGCCTCACCGCCTCCTACGTGCACCTGTATTTCGCCTCGAATCCGCACACCTGCGCGGCGCTGTTCGCATGAGCCTGGTCTTGACCATGAGCCTCGCCGTGGTCATCGACGGCCTGCTTGGCGAACCGCGACGTTGGCATCCCCTGGTCGGTTTCGGCCGCGTCGCATCGGCACTGGAACACCGACTGGCTCGACCGCAGACCGGTGCGCCCGAACAGAGGCTTCGCGGCACGCTGGCCGCCGTGCTGGCCATCGCCCCGGCGGTCATGGCCTGTTTCGCTCTGCGTATGAGCCTCGCGACCGGCGCCTACGCCGGCCTCGCCTTCGACGTGCTGATGCTGTGGCTGGCCCTGGGTCAGCGCAGCCTGCGCGATCACGCGCTGGCCGTCCGCGAGGCCCTGAGACGGGACGATCTCGACGGTGCCCGCCATGCCGTCGGCCGCATCGTCAGCCGCGACTGCACCCAACTCGACGCCGTCGGCGTCTCCCGCGCCACCGTCGAATCCGTGCTCGAAAACGGCAGCGACGCGGTGTTCGGCGCGCTGTTCTGGTTTGCCATCGCCGGCAGCCCCGGCGTAATCGCCTACCGCCTGTGCAACACCCTGGACGCGATGTGGGGCTACCGAACGCCACGCCATGTGTACTTCGGCCGCTTCGCCGCACGCCTCGATGATCTGATGAATTTTATCCCGGCCCGTCTGACGGCGCTGAGCTACGCCCTGCTCGGCCGCACCGGCAGTGCGCTGCGCTGCTGGCGTACGCAGGCGCGACACTGGGAATCCCCGAACGCCGGCCCGGTGATGGCGGCCGGTGCCGGCGCCCTGCTGGTGCAGCTCGGCGGACCGGCGCGATATCACGGCGAACCACGATTCAGGCCGATGCTCGGCACCGGTGCGATCCCGCAAGTCGGCGACATCGACCGCAGCCTGCGTCTCGTCCACGGCAGCGTCGTCCTGTGGCTGGCCTGCCTTTGGCTGCTCGCGCGGTGGTCCGGCCATGCTTGAGCACGGTGGACGCTTGCGCCGGGCGGCGCACGACTTCGGCATTCCGGTCGAACCCTGGCTCGATCTTTCGACCGGCATTTCGCCGCACAGCTGGGCCGTGGAACGCGCCTTCGACATTCCCCCGCAAAGCTGGTCGCGTCTGCCGGAAGACGAAGACGGCCTCGCCGAGGCCGCGCAGGACCACTACGGCGCCGCCGCGCTGCCGGTCGCCGGTTCCCAGGCCGCGATCCAGGCGCTGCCCGGTCTGCGTGCACCGTGCCGTGTCGCCGTGCTGGCCCCGACCTACGCCGAACACGAACAGGCTTGGCGCCGCGCCGGCCACGCGCTTGCGACCGTGACGATCGAACAACTTGAGACAGGCATCGACTGCGTCGATGTCCTCGTCGTCGTCAATCCCAACAACCCGGACGGTCGCCACATTGCCCCCTCGCGACTGCGGGACTGGCATGCGCGACTGAGCGCACGCGGCGGCTGGCTGATCGTCGACGAGGCCTTTGTCGACGCCACACCGGAACTGAGCATCGCGGGTCCGCAACTGCCGGACGGCTTGATCGTGCTGCGCTCGCTGGGCAAGTTCTTCGGCCTGGCCGGCGCACGCGTCGGCTTCGTGCTCGCCGCGCCCGCGCTACGGGTGGTGTTGGCGGAAGCGCTAGGCCCGTGGACGCTCAGTGGGCCGTCACGAGTCCTGGCTAGCGCCGCACTGCGCGATCGGCAGTGGCGACGGGCGCAGCGTCAACGTCTGGCTTGGGACAGCGCGCGCTTGCGGGATTTATTGGGAAACTACGGGCTTGTTGCCGCCGGTGGCACCGCGCTGTTCCAGTGGGTTCCGACGGGCGATGCCGATGCCATCGCGCTGGCCCTGGCTCGCTCGGGAATACTGGTGCGGCGGTTTTCGGGACTGGGATTGCGGTTTGGCTTGCCGGGGCTTGATGATGACTGGCGGCGTTTGGGTTTGGCGCTGGCGGGCTTGCGGAGGTCAGCGGCGTGAACGCTTCTCGGACCATTGGGCTTGAAGCCTCGGGAGGCTACTGGCCCGGTGCCCCCCGGCGATTCCGCGGCGCATCGTCAGGCGAACAGCGACCATGACCGCCCGCACCCTCATGATTCAGGGCACCACCTCCGACGCCGGCAAGACCACCCTGGTCGCCGGCCTGTGCCGCGTGTTCAAACGGCGCGGCATCGCGGTGGCGCCGTTCAAACCCCAGAACATGGCGCTCAACAGTGCCGTCACCGCGGACGGCGGCGAGATCGGCCGCGCGCAGGCGCTGCAGGCCCAGGCCGCCGGCGTGGCGCCGACGGTGGACATGAACCCGATCCTGCTCAAGCCGAACAGCGACATCGGCGCGCAGCTCATCGTCCACGGCCGCGCCGTCGCCAATCTCGACGCCCGCGCCTATCACGACTACAAGACCATCGCGATGCAGGCCGTCCTCGAATCGCACACGCGTCTGAGCACGCGGTACCAGACGATCCTCGTCGAAGGTGCCGGCTCTCCAGCGGAAATCAATCTGCGCGACCGCGACATCGCCAACATGGGCTTCGCCGAGGCCGTGGACTGCCCGGTGATCCTGATCGCGGACATCGACCGTGGCGGCGTGTTCGCCCATCTGGTCGGCACGCTGGAGCTGCTCGGCCCCAGCGAACAGGCGCGCGTCGCCGGCTTCGTCATCAACCGCTTTCGCGGCGATATCGGGCTGCTGCAACCGGGCCTGGACTGGCTGGAGGCACGCACCGGCAAGCCGGTGCTCGGCGTGCTGCCGTATCTGCATGGCCTGTATCTGGATGCCGAGGACGCCATCGCGCAGGCGCCGGCCACGCGCGAAGCCAAGCTGCGCGTGGTGGTGCCGGTGCTGCCGCGCATCAGCAATCACACCGATTTCGACCCGCTGCGCGCACACCCGCAGGTGGACTTCCGCTTCGTCGCCCTGTCTGAAACGCCGCCGCCGGCCGATCTGGTGATTCTGCCCGGCACCAAGTCCGTGCGCGCCGATCTCGATCACCTGCGGCAGCACGGCTGGGATGACTATCTGAACCGGCATCTGCGCTACGGCGGCAGGCTGATCGGCATTTGCGGCGGCCTGCAGATGCTCGGCCGGCGCATCGCCGACCCCTTGGGGATCGAAAGCGAAGCCGGCGACAGCGCAGGTTTCGGCTGGCTGGAACTGGACTCCGAACTGGCTGCGGAAAAGACCCTGCGCCAGGTTCAGGGCCATCTCGCCTTCGGCAAGGGCGCAGCGCTGCGCGGCTACGAAATCCACGCTGGCCTCAGCCACGGCCCGGCGCTGGACCGCCCGGCCGTGCGCATCGCTGATCGCGTCGACGGCGCGATCTCCAGCGACGGGCGCATCCTCGGCACCTACCTGCACGGTCTGTTCGACAGCGCCGAGGCCTGCGCCGCCCTGCTCGCCTGGGCCGGTCTCGACGCGCCCGAAGCCTTCGACGCCGATGCCCGCCGCGAAGCCTCGCTGGAACGGCTGGCCGACTGCCTCGAAGATCACCTGGACGTCGAGCGCGTGCTGGCAATCGCGGACGCGGGTTCGATTCCCGCCGCTTCCGGCAGCCGTAGCCGCTCAATGAAAACCCTGGTTCTCGGCGGCGCCCGTTCCGGCAAGAGCCGCTACGCGGAGACTCTGGCCAGCGCAGGTGGATGCGAGGTGGTCTACATCGCGACGGCGCAAGCGCGCGACGCCGAAATGCGGGCGCGCATCGGCCATCACCGCGAATCGCGCCCCTCGCACTGGACCACGCTGGAAGAGCCGCTGGCGCTGTCCCGTGTACTGCGCAGGCACGCCACCAACGGACGGTGCCTATTGGTGGACTGTCTCACGCTGTGGCTAAGCAACCTGTTGTGCAACGAGGATGCGGAGCTTGCCGACCGCGAAATCGAGGCGCTGCTCGAATGCCTGCCGGCGCTGAACGGCGGGGTCATTCTCGTCAGCAACGAAACCGGCCTGGGCGTGGTACCCACCGGCGAGCTGACTCGCCGCTATGTCGACCAGGCCGGGCGCCTGCATCAAGCCCTCGCCACACTCTGCGAGCGCGTGGTCTTCGTGACCGCCGGCATTCCCCGAACAATCAAAGGCCCCGACTTGTGAGCGACATCAATCCTCTCGCTTGGCTGCGCAGCTCCGTCCGGCGCCCGGACACTTCCAGCACCGCCGCCGCGGCGACGCGACAGGCGCAACTGACCAAGCCACCCGGTTCGCTCGGTCTGCTGGAGACCCTCGCGATCCGGCTGGCCGGCTTGCAGAAACGCGAATGCCCGGCCTTGGAACGTGTGTGGATCAGCGTCTTTGCGGCCGATCACGGTATCGCCGCCGAGCCGGTATCCGCGTTTCCGCAGTCGGTCACGGCACAGATGATCGACAACTTCGCGCGCGGCGGTGCCGCCATCAGCGTACTTGCACGCCAGCTTGGTGCGGCGCTGGAGATCGTGAACCTAGGCACGGTGGGCTCACCGTCGCAAACCCAGGGCGTGCTGCACCAGCTGATCGCACCGTCGACCGCCAACTTCGCGGAAACGGCAGCGATGAGCCATGAACAACTTGCACGGGCCCTTCAGGCGGGTTACGACAGCGCGACCCGCGCGCATGACGATGGCTGCGAGCTGTTCATCGGTGGCGACATGGGCATCGGCAACAGCTCGTCCGCGACGGCGCTGGCCTGCGGCTACGGCTTGGGCGCACCCTCGGCGCTGGCCGGCCCCGGCACGGGTCTGGGCGCACGCGGCGTCGCACACAAGGTCTCGGTGCTCGAACGCGCGCTGGCCCTGCATGGCCCGCACCTGGATTCGCCACTTGAGGTGCTGCGCCGGCTCGGCGGCTTCGAAATCGCGGCCTTGGCGGGCGCCTACATCGGCTGTGCCCAGCTCGGCATACCCGTGCTGGTGGACGGCTTCATCAGCAGTGCAGCGGCGCTTGCCGCCTGCCGCCTGAATCCCGACACACGCGACTGGCTGCTGTTTTCACATCGCTCGGCCGAACCCGGCCATGTCATCCTGCTCAAGGCCCTGGACGCCGAACCCCTGCTCGATCTCGGCATGCGGCTCGGCGAAGGCAGCGGCGCCGCCGTGGCGGTGCCGCTGCTGCGCAGTGCCTGTCTGCTGCACGCGCAGATGGCGACCTTCGCCGAAGCGGGTGTCGCCGGCCGCCAAGCCTGAGTCGGGCATGTCCATCACCCTGCTGCGTCATGGCGAAACCGAGCGCCCCGGCCGCTACCACGGGCGAAGCGATATCGCCTTGAGCCGGCAAGGCTTCTCGCAAATGGAGATCGCCGTGGCGGGTGCGGACTGGGATCACATCCTGAGTTCCCCGCTGCGGCGCTGTGCCGACTTCGCCGATGCGCTGGCGCAGCGTCTGAACCGCCCGATGTCCAGCGACGCGCGACTGTGCGAGCTGGATTTCGGCGAATGGGAAGGCTGTACCGCCGCCGAGCTGCAGCTTCGCGTGCCCGAAGCGCTCGGCCGCTTCTGGTCCGATCCGGACCAGCACCCGCCGCCGCGCGGCGAAGCGGTGTCGAGCCTGCGCGATCGCGTGCTCGCGGCCCTGTCCGAACAGGCGGCGGTGCACGGCGCGAAACGGCTGCTGATTGTCACGCACGGTGGCCCGATCCGGGTGTTGCTGGCGCAGCGGGACGGCATCGCATTGAACCAGCTGCTGAGCATCGAGGTGGCGCTCGCCGCCCGGATCGAACTCTGATGCGGGCCTTTCTGGTTGCCCTGCAATTTCTGACGCGCGTTCCGGTGCGATTCGCCGACAGTCCATCGCAGCAGACTGTCGCGGGTTCGCTGCTGTGGTATCCCGCAGTCGGTCTGCTGATCGGCCTGATGCTGTGGCTGTTCTCCTGGCTGCTGGACGGGCAGGCGCCGCTGCTGAGCGCCGCGCTGATATTGAGCGCCTGGGTCGGCATCAGCGGCGCGCTGCACCTCGACGGACTCGCCGATTGCGCCGACGCCATCGTCGGCGGACGCGGCAATCGCGAACGCATGCTGGCGATCATGAAAGACGCCGCCGCCGGTCCGATGGGCGTCAGCGCGATCGTACTGGTGCTGATACTCAAGCTGGGCGCCTTGAGCAGCGCGCATGACTGGCCGACGCTGGTGCTGCCGCCGCTGCTGGCCCGCGGTCTGGTCCCGCTGCTGTTTCTGAGCACACCCTATGTCCGGCGCGACGGCCTCGGTTCGGCGATGGCCGAACACCTGCCCAGGAATGTCCTGGTGCCGGTACTGGGCCTTGGCGGTCTCGCCACGCTTGTGGCGACACCATTGGCGGCGATGCCCGCGCTGATCGCCGCCGCCGCCGTGCTGTGGCTGCTTCGCGCAGCGGCGATACGACAGCTGGGTGGATTCACCGGCGATGTGGCCGGGGCCCTGGTCGAACTGGCCGAAACCACGATCCTGGTTGCACTGGTTCTCGTGTCGAGCGGACATTCCACCTGAGTTGCGTGATCCGCCCCGGCGAACCGGACTTGTGCGGCCGGCCGCAACTGCGTTTGACTGTCAGCCCCACGCCCCGCAGAAAGCCACCATGACCCGGACCCGACGCCCCCTCATCCTGCTGCGCACCAGCATCCTGCTGCTCGCCGCGCTAGGCGTGCTCGGCCTGTCCGGCTGTCTGGCGGTGCGCGTGACACGCGCGGTCCAGCAGAATTCCGCACTCGACGCGCTGCCGGCGAAAGGCGATGTGGATTCGGCCAGCGAACGCACGCTGTATCAGGATGGCACGGCGCGCAGCTATCTGGTGCAGGTTCCCTCGGGGCCTGGCCCGTTTCCGGTCGTGGTGCTGTTGCACGGCGGCACTCAGACGGCGCGCGAGACCTGGGAGCAGACCAGCCTGCCGAGCCTGGCCCGTGAAAAAGGATATCTCATGGTTGCGCCGCAGGGCGTCAACAAACACTGGAACGACGGGCGTGGTGTCACCCTCGCCGGGGATGCCTCGAATGCCGACGACATCGCCTTTCTCAACGCGGTGATCGACGATGTGCTGCGCCGCGACCACGGCGACGCCTCGGCCGTCTTCATGGTCGGCGTCTCCAACGGCGGCTTCATGACGATGTACTACGCCTGCCAATCCGCGCAGCGGCTCCGCGCCGCCGCCAGCGTCATCTCCAATCTGCCGAGCACACTCGCCGCACAGTGCCGGCCGTCCAAATCCCTGCCCTGGCTGGCGATCAACGGCACCGACGATCCAATCATCCCGTACGGCGGACAGGCCGCCGGCAAGCTCGAAAACGGCGTCGCACAACCGGCGCTGCTGTCCGCGGAGGCCACGTTCGATTTCTGGGCGGACCACGCCGGCTGCTCCGAGAGCCTCGACACCCGCACCGTCACCGGCAGCGGCGATACACGCGTGGAAACGCGCACACGCGAAAAATGTACGGGCGGCAACCGCAGCGTTCAGTACGTCATGCACGGCGCCGGCCACGTCTGGCCAGGGCTGGCGATTCGCATGCCGATGATCGAGCGACGCCTGGGCGGGACTAATCTGACCGTGGACAGTGGCGAGATCGTCTGGGATTTCTTTGCATCGACGCTGAACCACTGAAGCCGGACGCTCAGACAACCAAGCTGCCGATCATCAGGACTGCCACCAGACCTGCCGCCACTGAAAACCCCTGCTGCAATCGCGGCCCCGCGATGCGGCCGGCGACGAGTCTTCCAGTCAGCATGGCCAGCGCGGCGCCCGCCGCAAATGGCGCCGCTACGGCGGCTTCCAGCCTGCCGGCCGCGACCGCGCCGAGCACCGCACTGCTGGATACGATCGCCACCACAAGCAAGGACGTGGCGACGATCGAGTTCATCGGAAGGTCGCTTGAACGGCGCAACGCCGGCACGATGACGAATCCGCCACCCACGCCCAGCAAACCCGAAAGCAAACCGGTGATAACGCCAGCCTGAGCCAAGGCACGCGCGCACGGGGCAGTCCACCGAAAGCGGCCGCTGTCCTGGTCGAGTTTGCAGGCCGCCGTACCCGGCCTTGCGGTGATCGGCGGCACGCCGCACAGCTCGCTGCGCGCCTGCAGGAACATCCGCTGCGCGACGAAGATCAGCACCAGTGCAAACACCAGACTCAGCCATTGCTCGGGCAGGCGATGCGCCAGCAGCACACCCAGCGGGGTGAGCAAGCTCCCGACCACCGACATCAGAATCGCCGCCCGATAGCGCACGATACCTGCGCGCAGTCCGAGCACGGCGCCGAGCGCCGCCGAAGCGGCAACCGCCAGCAGCGCGATCGGCGCAGCCTGGGCAAGGTCCAGATCGAACCCGAAAACCAGCAAGGGTACGGCGATGATGGCGCCACCGGCACCGGTCAGCGCCAGAACAAGACCGACCAGGGCCCCGAGCGCAGCGGCCAACAACACGCGGCTATTCCTGCCCGCAGGCGAGGTTGGCCGGAACCGCCACGTCCATCATTTTGGGGTTCGGCAGGTTCAGGTTTTCCATGATCCGGACGTACTCGTCCCGGGTCTTGCCGGCCAGCCGCGGATTGTGACGCTTCTCCTCACCGATCGAAGACGCCGTCCAGCCCTTGTAGTCATGCGCAGGGTAGAGCGTGGTTTCGTCCGGCAGCACGAACAGTTTGTTGACGATGGAATCCCAGCTCCGGTCGGCACTGCCGCCCTGAAAGTCGGTCCGCCCGGTGCCGCGGATCAGCAGGACGTCGCCGGTGAAGACCGCCTCGGGGGACTGCGGCTTGAGCACGAAGCTGAAGGATTCGTTGGTATGCCCGGGCGTATATAGTGCTTGCAGGCGCAGACCATCGACGTCCACGATCTCGCCTTCGGTCACGTGCATCGAGACGCACTCGGCCTTGGTGTATTCGCCCATGACGGTGACGCAGCCCAGGCTCTCTCTCAGATCGCCCAGCGCCGTCACGTGGTCGGCATGCGTGTGGGTATCAATCGCCTTGACAAGCTTCAGGTCGAGATCCTCGATCGCCTGCAGATAGTGTGCAAGCCGCTCTTTGACCGGATCGATGATCAGCGCCTCACGCCCGACGGCGGACGCCAGAAGATAGGTATAGGTGCTTGATTCGGAGTCAAAGAATTGGCGGAATATCATGCTTGTTCCTGAAATCGGATTGTTGGTGTCAGCCGCCGCCACAGCGCCTTGGCGAAGCGCCTTGGCGAAGCGCCTCAACCATATTTCGTGAGTATCCTCGCGACATCGTTCACACCGCTCTCGAGCGCGGGCGTCAACGCCTGGTGGCGCTCCACTTCCTGAGTGACCGCACAGGCCATCAACTCGAAGAAGGCCTTGTCCATCGCGCGGCGCGCCGCTGACATCTGGTGCGCGACCTTCTCGCAGTCCTCGCCATCGCCGACCATCCGTTGCAGGCCCCGCATCTGGCCCTCGATCCGCTTGAGTCGGGAAACCATCGCATCGCGTTTTTCGTCCCAGTCAATCACCCGCTGCTCCAATCCGGTCATTCGATTTCACCTGCGTCGCGGGTGCGCATCGCCTCGGCCAATAATTCGTATAATATACCCATAGGGGTATATGTACAAAGGGCACACTGATGACTGAATTCACTCCCATCTCCGGCCTTGCCGGAGGCCTGATGATCGGGCTCGCCGCCGTGCTGTTGCTTGGCCTCAACGGACGGATCGCCGGAATTTCCGGAATCATCGGCGGATTGCTGCCGCCGCGCGCCACGGCCCCTGCCTGGCGGCTCAGTTTTCTGGCCGGACTATTTCTGGGGGCGCTGGCATTCGCGGCGCTGAATGCTCAGTGGCAGGTCGAGCTGCCGCTGGCCTGGCCCTGGATGATCCTGGCCGGCCTGCTGGTCGGGTTCGGCACGCGGCTCGGTTCCGGCTGCACCTCCGGGCACGGCGTCTGCGGTATCGCGCGCCTGTCGCCGCGTTCGTTCGTGGCGACCGGAGTCTTCATGCTGAGCGCGGCGCTGACAGTCTTCGTCATCAGACACGGAATTTCCTCATGACAGCCGCACACAAACGCAACGGCGCGGCCTTGCTGGCCGGACTGCTGTTCGGAACGGGACTGTCCGTGTCCGGCATGATCCGGCCGGCCAAGGTATTGAACTTCCTGGACGTGAGCGGCGATTGGGATCCCACGCTGGCCCTGGTGATGGGCGGCGCACTGCTGGTCTGTCTACCGGCGTTTCGCTGGCTGATGAAGCAACCGGCTCCGGTGCTCGATAGCCGTTTCCATCTCCCGGAGCGCCGCAACATCGACTTCAGGCTCGTCGCGGGCGCGATCCTGTTCGGTATCGGCTGGGGCATCGGCGGCTTCTGCCCCGGACCGGCACTGGCCGCACTGGTAACCGGCGCCGGACCGGTATTCGCCTTCGTCGCGGCGATGCTCGCGGGGAGCTGGCTCGCCGGACGTCTGGGCTAATGTCGTGTCCAGCGAGGGACTTGCGAAATTCCCGCTGAAGTTGGGTTGAGAGCTTGCGCCAGCCGCGCGCTGGTCAAGTTGCGACCAATCTGGAAGCCTTTGACTGAAATCCGGATATCGATGGGGTCAAGAAGTGTCCATGTCTCGGTTTGGCGGGCACGGTGAACCCGGCGCCATCGCGCGCGGAGGGTGTTGATGGGGTCCGACGCCGGGGGCTACGTGACCCATCGCAGCAATTGATCGGCGGTGAGGACCAGCACGCCGAACATCAGGTGGGTCATCACCTTGGCGGGGCCCCGCACGTTGACGCGTGCGGCACCGAAGTCATCCTTGAGACGCGCATTGACGCGCTCGACGGTGCTGCTGGCCGAGGTGAGCACCGCTGAAATCGGGATCAGGCCGTCGGCCACGTCCAGGTGCAGCTTGTAGCCGATCCAGGTGGTCTTGAAGCCCTGGCTGTTGCGCTGGGTGCCCACGTCGCAGGCCGTGGGCAGATCGGCCCGCATCGCGGGCAGGCTCATGCCGGCGGCTTGACGCTCAATGCGAGTGGGTTTCTTGGGAGGGTGCTCTTCATCTTTGCGCGGCCGTCCGCGCTTGCGCGGTGGCGGGGGCGCTTCGGCATTCAGTCGCTGGACCTGCTGGGCCGCAAGCTGTGGATGCAGGGCGACGCGCCGCTGCGTCTGCTGCAGTCACGCATCGCCGCGACCCTGGCCCCGAAGCGCGTGCGAGTGGCGACGCCCAACTGGCCGACCACGCGGCGGCGCTCGAGGTGCGCTCGCTAATTCCGCGGTGTTTCTGGAGGCCTTCGGTCATGTGGTCATGGCTTGGAGCTGGCTGCGTCAGGCCGTCGTTGCACAAGGCGCCGACCACAATGGTACCGACGAAAATTTCCACCGGGGCAAACTCGCCGCCGCTGGCTGGTTCTCCCAGTGGGAACTGCCGAAGACGGCGCCACAGTTCGCACTGTTGCGCAGCCTCGATCGCCGCTACCTGGATATGCGCGACGACTGGTTCTGAGCGGTAACACCGGGCCGGCGATTGTCGGAGTCGCGACGGCGCGCTAACGTTCCGGCCCATGAGCCCAACCCACAAACTCAGCGCCGAATCCCTGAAAGGCATGAAGTCGGCCCGCCCGATTGCCATGCTCACCGCCTACACAACGCCCATCGCGCGCAGCCTCGAGGCGGCCGGCGTGCCGGTACTGCTGGTCGGCGACACGGTCGGGATGGTGGAGATGGGTTTCGACAGCACGCGTCTGGTCACGCTGGACCACATGCGCTACCACATCGGCGCGGTGAGACGCGGTGCCCCCGAGACCCACATCATCGGCGACCTTCCGTACGACACGGACCGCGACCCGGAAACGGCGCTGCATAGTGCGCGGCTGCTGATCGAGGCCGGCGCCGACAGCGTCAAGCTCGAAGGACCGAAGTACGAGGTGATCCGGCATTTGCTGGCGAACGGTATCGACGCGGTCGGCCATACCGGCCTGACGCCCCAGACCACCAGCAATTTCAGACAGGTCGGGCGCGATGCCGAGGATGCGGCGCGCATCGCGGACGAAGCCCAGGGCATCGCCGGAGCGGGTGCCTTCATGCTGGTGCTGGAGCATATTCCCGACGATTTGGGTGCCCGCATCACCCAAAACATCGCGATACCGACCGTTGGCATCGGCGCGGGCCCGGACTGCGACGGGCAAGTACTGGTCATCAATGACCTGCTGGGATTCGGCGACCGCTGGCCGCCGTTCTCGCGGCAGTACGCGTACCTGGGCCAGACGATCACGGATGCCGCCCGCAGCTTCGTCACCGAAGTTCAGGATCGCAGCTTTTAGGCAAAGCCATGCAGATCCGAATCGATGATCTGAGCGGCCCGGACATCGCTGAATTTCTTGAAGAGCATATCCGTGACATGAAGGCCGTCTCGCCGCCGGAGAGCAAGCACGCACTCGATCTCGAGGGGCTGCGCAAGCCGGAGATCACGTTCTGGACAGTCTGGGACGGCAACACCTTGGTGGGCTGTGGCGCACTCAAGGAACTGGACGCGAAGCACATGGAAATCAAATCCATGCGGGTGGCCAAAGACTACAAGCAACAGGGCATCGGCTCGATGCTGCTGCAGCACATGCTTGACCAGGCCGCCACGCGCGGCTATCAGCGCCTGAGTCTGGAAACCGGCTCGATGCCGTTCTTCGAGCCGGCACGCAGTCTGTACGCAAAATTCGGCTTTGTAGCCTGCGCCCCGTTTGCCAGCTACCAGGAAGACGCCAACAGCGTCTTCATGACAAAAGCCTTGTGAGACATCAGCCCATATACGCCTGACCGCCATCCACGCCGATGCTTTGGCCGTCCGTCGCCAAGGCCAAGGCGATCCCCTGCCCCACGCCCTGCCCGGCGCCCGTGACCAGCGCATGTCTGCCCGATAGTATTTCCATACTGTCTGCTCCTCGTCGAAGCTGCGATTCGATGAGGCTGCGGCCCGATGGAAAGAGCGGCTTGATCCGCTTGAGGTAGGTCCGGCGGCTACCAGGGAATGCGGCGGGTGAGCACGTCACGAAACATCACGAAGTCGCCCATCAGGCTGTAGAACGGATGCTTGAACGTGGCCGGCCGGTTGTGCTCGAAGAAGAAATGACCGACCCAGGCGAAGCCATAGCCCACCAGCGGCAGCAGCCACAGCAGGCTCCATGCACCGCTGATCAGGGCGCCGGCCAGTATGAGGATCAGGCTTCCGGTTCCGATCACATGCAGCCGTCGGCTGGTGCGGTTGGCATGCTCGCTCAAATAGAACGGGTAGAACGCCGCGAACGAATCGAATCCGCTGTCTGCTCTTTGCGTCGGTTTGCTGTCCATCGAAGCCTCCATCCGATCGGCGTGCGTTGCGCCTGTTCGATACTCGAAACCAGAGCGTTCATTGTGGATGAATTGGGCGACAACGGCATTACCTCGCGAAAAGACGCAAAGGCGCTAAGAAATCCTTGTTCTTTTTCCTCGCTGTGCTGGCGTCTCTGCGTCTTTGCGCGAGACAACGCCTTTCGCGCTCACCGAGCCAAATACTCGTCCGACGGATAGGTTTCACGGCGACTGGAACTATGCCATCGCGCCAGATCGTCCAGTCGATCGTGGCAGGAAATCGTCCGCAAAGTTGTCAAAGTAATTTTCTGACGATTCCTGAGCCCGGGGCTTACCTCACTGAGTTACATGTCCACTCAGATTCAGTTGATCAAGAGTCCAGCCATACTGATGCCGGTCGTCGATCGGCTCGACCTCCCCAACAACGAAGACTACGTCGCCGGATTCGATGGCGAGCACGGCGCTGCCGAGCAAGGGGGCCCAGGATCAGCTCGCACGCAAGCTGATCGACGAAAGTGCCCAGTACGAGCTCGCGCTCAAGTCCGCGCAAACCCTGTATGAACGGGCGCTGGACGGTTATGACCAGATCGCTGTCAGCTCGGGCGGCGACTACAACAACATCAGCACCGTCAGAGCGAGGCGACCCCGCCGGTGAAACCCACCAAACCCAAGCCCTTGCTGAATCTGGCGGCGGCGCTGGTGCTTGGTGGCTTGTTCGGGCTGATTGGCCCGATGGTCTACGAGTTCTTCTTTCGGCGCGTACGTTGCCGCGACGATTTCGATCGTGATTTCGGGGTGCCGGTACTCGTCGAGTTCGGGCCCCATCCCACGGGAGCAAGCGCCTGATGAGTACCGCCATGGCCAGTGGTCCCAATGCCAGGGGGAACGGCCATGCCGCAGGCGATTCATTGTGCAGGATGCCGCTCGCGGCATGGCTGTTAGTCGACCATGGCGCCAGCGCGGGCGCCGACGCGTCAGGAGGCGCCCGGGATGCTCTGGATATCGTCCGGCAACGGTTCGATACTGTCCCATTGCTTGCAACTGGGGCATTGCCAGAACAGGAATCGCGGCGTCAGCCCGCAACTGCGGCAGCGGTAGCTGGGTGCAGCCTTCATCGAATTCTCGATCGCGGAGCGCAGGACCCGCACCGGTTCACCCAGATCTTCGACCTCTTGCAACAAGGCATGCAGGCCGCTCCAGCTGGGCTGACGCGACATGCGGTCCGCCAGGAACTGTGCGGCGTCCTCGCCGCTTTCGCGCATCAATTTGGCCAGCGTCACGGACGGCAGGGCGGTCGGATAGTCCTTTTCCGCTTCCTTGAGGTAGCCGCGCAGGCCGCGCAGATCGTCGGCCTTGCGATAGGCGCGTTCGATGCCCGGCATCACCTCGCGAAAGAAACGCAGGTCCTGATCCGGGACACGTTGATAGGCCGCGATCGCGCCGGCCTGATCGTCGAGCGCTTCCCGCGCCCCGCCCAGCACCAGGCTGGCGCGCACGCTGCCCCTGGATTCGGACAGCGCCTGCTCCGCGAGACGTTCCGCTTGCCTGAAGTCGCCATCGGCCTTGGCCAGATCGGCCAGTTCGCAGTGATAGTGCGCAATGACCGGCCGCAGGGATTCGCCGCGCACGGCCTGCAGGCGTTGCGCGGCGACGATCGCCTTGTCCCAATCGTGTTCCTGCTCGTAGATGCCGACCAAGGCGGTCAGGCACTCGGCCTGGAACAGGCCTTCGTCGACGAGCGCGCCGAACAGCTTCTCGGCGTGATCGAGCAAACCGGCCTTCTGATAGTCATGAGCCAGCTCCAGACGAGCGCGGTATGCGAATTCAGCAGCCAGCCCTCCCTGCGCCAGAACGTTCTGATGCAGCCTCAGAGCGCGGTCCACCTCGCCCCGTCTGCGGAACAGGCTGCCCAGGGTAAGGTGCAGGTCCGCAGTCTGGTCCGTGACCTCTATGGCCTGGATCAGGGTGGTCATCGAAGTGTCGGCGTCATCGGTACCTGCGGCATCGAGGCCGGCGAGGTAATCGGAGGGCTTATCGACAGCCGCGCCGGGTGCGCCTTGCTGAATATGTCGGCGCGCGACGGTCCAGCCCAGCGCGAACCCGATGGGCAGCAACAGGACGACCAGACCGAAGCCTTCAAACATGGATGTTGAACTGAATGTCGGTTTGATGCCGCGCCTGCGCAGAAGACCTGAGGATCAAGGGCCTTCCTTGATCGGCAGTTCCCGCAGCGAACGCAGTTCCGAATCGCTGTCCTTGAGCTTGCGCTTCAGGCGGCGGTTTTCGTTTTTGAGCTCGAAAATGCGCCCCCCGCAGATGATCAGGCTAAGCAGGATGGAACCGCCCATCACGCCCAGCAGCAGCCAGATGAGGCCAATTGAAACCGTGCCCGCGAGATAGTCGAATTGTACGGTCTGTGCGTTGAAGTAACCGATCGAAACGCCCAGCGCGAGCACCACCAGAAACAGGATGATCAGCAGAATCCGGCCGAACGAGCCTGTGCGCTTGCCGCTCACCCGGTAATCTCGGTGCCGGCGCGCTGATTGACGCGTTCGCGCAATTCCTTGCCGGGTTTGAAATGCGGGACGTACTTTGCGGAAATCGTGACGGCGTCCCCGGTCTTCGGATTGCGGCCGACACGCGCCGGACGATGATGCAGCGAGAAACTGCCGAATCCACGTATTTCGACACGGTCCTGACGGGCCAGAGCGAGACTGACCTCATCCAGTATCAGCTTGACGGCCAGCTCGACATCCTTGTGCATCAAGTGCGTCTGGCGGATGGCGAGCTTGTCGATCAGTTCGGATTTGGTCATCGGTGCGTCTCGGAATTCGGGGACGGATTCGGGAGCGATATCAAGGCAACGATAGTCAAAAAAAAAGGGCCGCGCAAGCGCGGCCCTTGATTTTCCCCTTTGTTTTTGAAGGGATAGACAGATTAGTTCGAGTCTCCGCCCATTTTTTCCTTGAGCAGATCGCCGAGACTGGTCTTGCCGGTGGTGGCATTGCGGCTGTATTCCGCCACCGTTTCTTCCTCGTCCTGAATCTCCTTCACGCGGACCGAAAGCTGCACGATGCGGCTCTTGCGATCAATTCCGACGAACGAGGCTTCCAGATCGTCGCCGACGCTGAGGATCGTGGTGGCGTCGTCGACACGCTCGCGCGCCAGGTCGTTGGCCTTGATGTAGCCCTCGACGCCTTCGGCGAGAATGATCGCGGCACCGCGTGCGTCGACTTCCTTGACCTTGCCCATGACCTTGTCGCCACGGGTGTTTTCGGCCATGAACTGCGCCAGCGGGTCGGACTGCAGCTGCTTCACGCCCAGGGAGATGCGCTCTCGCTCGGCGTCGATCGCCAGCACCGTGGCCTCCACATCCTGGCCCTTGGTGTACTTGCGCACGGCGTCTTCGCCGACTTCGTTCCACGACAGGTCGGACAGGTGAACCAGGCCGTCGATGCCGCCGTCCAGACCGATGAACACGCCGAAATCGGTGATCGACTTGATCGTGCCGAAGACGCGGTCGCCCTTCTGGTGGTTCTGCGCGAACTCTTCCCACGGGTTCGGCACGCACTGCTTCATGCCCAGGGAGATACGACGGCGTTCTTCGTCGATGTCGAGAATCATGACCTCGACCTCGTCGCCGATCGTCACTACCTTGCCGGGGTTGACGTTCTTGTTGGTCCAGTCCATTTCGGACACGTGGACCAGGCCCTCGACCCCCGCCTCGATCTCCACGAAGGAGCCGTAGTCGGTGATGTTGGTGACCTTGCCGAACAGACGCGTCTTTTCCGGGTAACGGCGCGCGATGTCGACCCAGGGATCCTCGCCCAGCTGCTTGAGGCCGAGGCTCACGCGGCGACGCTCGCGGTCGTACTTGAGCACCTTGACTTCGATTTCCTCGCCGACCGTGACCACTTCCGACGGGTCCTTGACGCGCTTCCACGACATGTCGGTGATGTGGAGCAGGCCGTCGATGCCGCCGAGGTCGACAAACGCGCCGTATTCGACGAGGTTCTTGACCACACCCTTGAGCACCACGCCTTCCTGCAGCGTCGCCAGCAGCGAGTCACGCTCGGCGCTGTATTCGGCCTCAAGCACTTCGCGACGCGAAACAACGACGTTGTTGCGCAGCTTGTCAAGCTTGATGATCTTGAATTCGAGGGGCTTGCCTTCGAGATAGGCGGTATCGCGAACCGGGCGGACATCGACCAGCGAGCCCGGAAGGAACGCGCGCACGGCGCCGATATCGACGGTGTAACCGCCCTTGACCTTGCCGGTCATGGTGCCGATCACGATCTCCGAATCCTCGAACGCCTTGGTGAGGCGGTCCCAGGTACGGATACGCTCGGCCTTTTCCTTGGAGAACTTGGTTTCGCCGAAGCCGTCTTCGACGGTTTCCAGCGCGACCTCGACTTCGTCTCCAGCCGCAACGGTGATTTCACCGTCTTCGGACCTGAACTCGTCTATGGGGATGACACCTTCGGACTTCAGACCCGCGTCGACGATGACGACGTCGGTCTTGACCTCCAGCACCACAGCCTTTACGAGTGACCCCGGCTGCATCGACTGGCCGGCGGCAAGGCTTGCTTCAAATAGTTCGGCGAAACTTTCGCTCATTAAGGTTTACTCACTTGTCTGCGAATTCGTCCTGAATTCAACAGGTCCAGGTTGGTTGAAAAAATCCGGTCCCGCGTCCTTGCGGATTCCGGCCCTACCCGCCCAAGCCTCGGGCGGCCAACAAATCGACGACTTGCGCGAACACCGAATCTGCGGAAATATGGGTGGTGTCGATCACCACCGCATCGTCCGCAGCCTGCAACGGCGCTGTGGCACGTTGGCGATCCCGCAAGTCGCGCGCGCGTATCTCCGCGCAAAGACCGTCGAGTCTAGCCGGCTTTCCGGCGTCCCTCAACTGACGAAAGCGCCGGCGCGCCCGTTCTTCGGCGCTCGCATCGAGAAAGATCTTGAGCGGCGCTTCCGGGAAAACGATCGTGCCCATGTCGCGCCCGTCCGCGACCAGCCCCGGCGGCTGCATGAAATCACGCTGGCGTTGCAGCAATGCGGCACGAATCTGCGGCACCGCCGCGATCTGCGAAGCCAACCCGCCGGTGGTTTCCAGACGCACCTGCGCGGTGACGTCGACGCCGTCCACAAGAATCGCCTCGGCATCGGCCGCCGCCGAAAACACGATGTTCAGCCGCGGTGCCAGCGCCGCCACGCGCGCGCTGTCATCCAGCGGAACACCGTCACGCTGCGCCGCCAGCGCCAGAATTCGGTAAAGCGCACCGCTGTCGAGCAAATGCCAGTGCAAACGCCGTGACAGCGCGCGCGCCACGGTGCCCTTGCCGACGCCGGACGGGCCGTCGATCGTCACCACCGGGACGGAGGGTTCAGTCATGGCCGTGATCCACGGTGATTGGAAGCCCGGCGCCGGCAGCCAGTTCGGCGAAGCCCGGAAACGAGGTGTCCACATTGGCGCAGTCGTCGATCACGATTGGCGCGCTCGCCCTCAGCGCCGCCACGGCGAATGACATCGCCACGCGATGATCGCCCAGCGAATCGATGCGTCCACCGCCCAGTTGTCCTTCAGCGCCGACACCGGCGATGCACGCGCCGTCCGCGCGCGCCTCGGCGTCGACACCCAGAACTCGCAGGCCATCCACCATCGCCTGAATGCGATCGGATTCCTTGACCCGCAGCTCCTCCGCACCACTGATGACAGTTTCTCCGTGGGCACAGGCCGCCGCGATGAACAGCGCCGGAAACTCGTCGATCGCCGACGCCACCAGTTCCGCGCCGATCTCGACGCCGCTCAGACCCACGCCCCGCACGCGCAGATCCGCCACTGGCTCGGAACCGAACTCCCGGGGTTCCAGCACTTCGATGTCGGCACCCATGCGGCGCAGAATCTCGATGACGCCGGTACGCGTCGGATTGATGCCGACATCGGTCAGGATCAGCTCCGATCCGGGCACGATCGCGGCCGCCACGAGAAAGAACGCGGCCGATGAAATATCCGCGGGCACCCGGATGTCGCTGGCATGCAGCGACTGCCCGCCACGCAGTCCGGCGCTGCCGGGCCGTGCCTTCACGTCCACACCGAAGACCTGCAACATGCGCTCGCTGTGGTCACGCGAAGGCGCCGGCTCCACAACCACGGTCTCGCCCTCGGCGTAGAGACCGGCCAGCAGCAGGCAGGACTTGACCTGCGCGCTGGACACCGGTGACTCGTAGCGAATGCCGTGCAGATGATTGGCGGGCCCGATGCTCAGTGGCGCGGTGCCGCTTTCGGCGGTTTCGATCTGCGCACCCATGCGGCGCAAGGGGTCCACCACGCGACGCATCGGCCGCCGCGACAGCGAGGCATCGCCGCTCAGGACCGAGCCGAAACGCTGGCCGCTCATCAATCCGGCCATCAGCCGCATCGAGGTACCCGAGTTGCCAAGATCCAGCGCTTGGCCCGGTGCCTTCAATCCGTACAAGCCGACACCGTCAATGCGCAGGCGGTCCGGCGCATCGATCTGCACTTCGGCGCCCATGGCCCGGAACGCCTTCATCGTGCTGAGGCAGTCCTCTCCATTGAGAAAGCCGCTGATTCGGGAACGCCCTTCGGCCAGCGAGGCGAACATCACCGAACGATGGGAAATCGACTTGTCTCCCGGCACGCGCAGACGGCCTTGCAGCCGACCGCCCGCACTCAACTTGAAGACTGTCTTTTTATTCATTGATTCTTAAACGCTCTTTCTACGGTTTCGAGATACTGCTCGCGTGCCGATCGAGCATGCTGGAATTGCGCCAACACAGCCTCGCCATCGTCACGCTCGATCGCATCGCGCAGGCTCGTGAGCACGCGGCTGAATTCGTCGATGACCGGCAGCAGCGCGGCACGATTGGCGCGCACGATGTCATGCCACATGCGCGGGCTGCTGGAAGCAATACGCGTGAAATCGCGAAAGCCGCCGGCCGCGTAGGCGAAGATCTCGCGCTCGCTCTCCATGCCGGCGAGACAGTCAACGAGCGCGTAAGCCAGCACATGTGGCAAATGGCTGGTCGCTGCCAGAACCTCGTCATGATGCTGAGGTTCCATCTCCACGACGGTGGCGCCGCAGGACTGCCAGGCGGATCGCACGCGTTCAATCGCGGATTCTTCAACCGCCGACCCCGGCGTCAGAATGACGCGGCGCCCGCGAAACAGGTCGGCCCGGGACGCCGCGACTCCGAAGCGTTCGCCGCCGGCGATCGGGTGTCCCGGCACGAACCACTGCGGCCACTCGCCGCACACGGCAATCACCGATTCGATCACCGAACCCTTGGTGCTTCCGACATCGGTCACCACCGTACCGGGCGCAAGGGCCGGTATCAGCGCCGCGACCACCGATCCGACGGCACCCACCGGAACCGCCAGCAGCACCAGATCGGCATCGCTCACCGCATCGGCGACGCTATGCCCCACTCGATCGATCACACCGAGCGACAGCGCCTGCTCCAACTGCTGCGCATCCGTATCGTAGGCGCTGATCCGTTCCGCCTGCCCGGCCTCGCGCAAGGCGCGCGCCACCGAACCACCGATCAAACCAATGCCGACAACCGCCAGATTCACGCGCCGGAACTCATTTTAAGAATGTCTTTCAATGTATTGATAAATCTTGAATTCTCTTCCCCAGTTCCGATCGATACACGAATGAAGTCCGGCATCTTGTAGGAACCCATCGGACGCACGATCACACCGCGCTCCAGCAGCCCCTGATGAATCGGCGAGGCATCCCGGCCGAAGTCGATCGTCAGAAAATTGGCCTGGGATGGCAGCGTTTTAAGACCCAGGGCATGGACTTCCGCCGTCATGCGGGCCAACTCACGCGTGTTCAGTTCCACTGATTTGCGGACGAAGTCCTGGTCTTCCAGGGCCAGCTCGGCCGCCAGCAGCGCCAGGCTGTTGTTGTTGAACGGCTGGCGTACGCGGTTCAGCAAATCCGCCAGCGACGGATGCGACAGACCATAGCCCACGCGCAGCGAAGCCAGGCCGTAGACCTTGGAGAAGGTCCGCGTCACCAGCAGATTCGGATAGCGACTCAGCAGCGCGCGGCTATCGGTGCGCAGCGCCGGCGCCTGGTAGTCGAAATAGGCCTCGTCGAGCACCACCACGACCTGCTCAGGTACCTCTTCCAGAAACGCCTCGATCTGCTCCGGCGCCAGCCAGGTGCCGGTGGGGTTGTTCGGATTGGCGATGAATACCGCCGCGACGTCGTCACGCAGTTCCCGCGCAAAGCCTTCGAGGTCATGCCCCATCGGCATCGAAGCATGGTCTCGCGGCAGCGCCGGCACCACGATCGCCTCCGCGTTCTGCGCCTGCGTGGCGATCGAATACACCGCGAATGCGTACTGCGAGAACAACGCGGCGCGGCCCGGGCCGAGGAACACCCGCGACACGAACTCCAGCAAATCGTTGGAGCCATTGCCCAGGGTGATGCAATCGGCGTCAACGCCGTGATAGGCCGCCAGCTTCTTCTTCAGGCGAAAGCCGCCCCCATCGGGATAGCGGCTCAGCTCGCCGCGCGCGGTCGCCGCCAGCATCTCGCAGACAGCAGGACTGGCGCCCAGCGGGTTTTCATTGGACGCGAGCTTGATCGCATCCTTGACGCCGAGCCGACGCTGCAGTTCCTCCAGCGGCATGCCGGGCTGGTAGGGCGCGAGCTGCAGGACACCGGGCAGCGCATTCTTGAGGTAGGCGGGATTGTTCATTGCTTAGGTCGGGTCATTCAAAAACTCGGTTAGCGCAAGGACGCGAAGGCGCCTCAAACTGCAAACCAGAACTCATTCTTCGCGACTTGGCGTCTCTGCGCGAACCCTGCGGCTTCGGCTTCAGATCACGGCCCTGGGGTAAGACCCCAGAATCTTGAAGAAGCCGGCACGTCCGCGCAGTTCGTCCAGCGCGGCGGCCACCGCCGCATCGCTCTGATGGCCTTCGATATCGACGAAGAAGTTGTAGTCCCACACCGCGCGACGACTCGGACGGGACTCGATCTTCGAAAGATTGATGCCGCCGCGGGCAAACGGTTCGAGCAGACGGAACAGTGCGCCAGCCTCCCCACCCTGCGGCGCCGAGCAGACGATCGAGGTGCGATCGGCGCTGGTGGCTTCGGGGTTCTGTCGTCCGATGATCAGGAAGCGCGTGGTGTTGTTCGGGTCGTCTTCGATATTGCTGGCCAGCGTGCGCAGACCATACAGCTCGCCCGCCGCGGCGCTGGCGATCGCGGCGCAGTTCGGCTGATCGGCGGCACGCCGCGCGGCCGCGCCATTGCTGGGCATCGGTTCGCGTGGCACGCCCGGCAGTTTGACATCCAGCCAGCGCCGGCACTGCGCGAAGGACTGAGGGTGCGAATACACCACCTCGATTCCGCTGCTGTCCTGCCGTTTGCTCAGCAGCTGGTGGTGTACCGGTAGCCAGACCTCGCCGCAGATCGACAGCGGCGTCTGCGCCAGCGCATCGAGCGTACTGGTGACGACGCCTTCCGTGGAGTTTTCGATCGGCACCACGCCGTACATCGCGGAGCCGGATTCGACGTCACGGAAGATTTCGTCGATCGCGCTGGCCGCCTGCGCCGCCACCTGGTGACCGAAATGCTTGTAGACCGCGGCCTGCGTGTAGGTGCCTTCCGGCCCCAGGTAGGACACCGCCAGCGGGGTCTCCAGCGCCAGGCAGGCCGACATCACCTCGCGCATGATGCGCGCCATCACCTCGTCCGCAAGCGGGCCGCCGAGTTCGCGATTGCGTTCCTTGGCGCGGCGCAGCACCTCGGCTTCGCGCGCGGGACGATAGTGGTCGGTGGTGTCGCCGGACTCGGCCTTGATGTCGCGTACGCGCTGCGCCACGCGCGCACGTTCGCTGATCATCCGCTGGATTTCGGTATCCAGCGCATCGATACGGCTGCGGGCATCGGCAAGCGTGCGAAGTTCCATCGTCGGCGGTTCGGCGTCGGTCACGGAAAAAGGGCGCAAAGTTTAGCGGCTGGCGGCCATTCTCGCTTGATTGAAGGCCCGCCGGAATACTTGCCCGAGCGCAGCCGCTTCAGCCGCGAGTGCGCGTGAATTCGCGCATGTAGTCCACCAGAGCCTGCACGCCGGCTGCGTCCATCGCGTTGTAGAGCGAGGCGCGCATGCCGCCCACCAACCGGTGCCCCTTGAGGCCTGGCAGGCCGGCCGCCTTGGCGCCGTCCAGAAACGCTGTATCCAGTGCCGCATCGGCGAGTGTAAACGTCACATTCATCCACGACCGGTCCGGTCGCGCCACCGGGCAGCGATAGAAGGACTGAGCATCGATGTAGTCGTAAAGCAACGAGGATTTGCGCGCATTGCGCGCCGCCATCGCCTCCAGCCCGCCTTGCGCCTTGATCCACTTGAGCACCAGCCCCGACACGTACCAGGCAAAGCACGGCGGCGTGTTGAGCATCGACTCGCTGTCGGCCACGGCCTTGTAATCGAAGACCGACGGCAGCGCCGGATGGGTCTGACCGATCAGGTCCTCGCGCACGATGACGATGGTGAGCCCGGCCGGCCCCAGGTTCTTCTGGGCGCCGGCGAAAATCAGGCCGTAGCGCTCGACCTCGATCGGCCGCGACAGGAACGAGGACGAAAAATCCGCGACCAGGGGCACCGTGCCGACCTCCGGCACATCATGCAGTTCCACGCCCTCGATGGTTTCGTTCGGCGTGTAGTGAAAATAGGCGGCATCGTCCGACAGCGACCAGGTATCGGCCGCCGGCACATGATCGTAGCGACCATCCGCCGGTTCGGCGACGACATGTGGCGTTCCGTACCGCCGGAATTCCATCACCGCCTTGCGGCTCCAGACACCGGTCAGCAGAAAATCGGCGCGATCACGTCCCCGCAGCAGATTCATCGGAATCACGCCGAACTGCGCGGTCGCCCCGCCCTGCATGAACAGCACTTTGTAATTCGCCGGCACGTCCAGCAGTTCACGCAGGTCCGCTTCGGCCTCGGTGGCGATCGACATGAACGGCTTGTCGCGATGCGACATCTCCATGACCGACATGCCGGTGCCGCGCCAGTCGAGAAGCTCGGACTGAACCTGCTCCAACACCGACAGCGGCAAGGTGGCGGGGCCGGCACTGAAATTGTGAACACGCGACATGGTCTGATTCCGTCGGATATCGGTAGGCCTGCGGCTCGCCGCATCGGGAGCGCAGCCTAGCCGTACGCGCGGCTTTTTTCGAGGGTCCCGCCTCGAAAATTCACACGATCATGTAGCCTCGCCGGAAATCCAAGCCTCACGACGCGCGCATGAACCGTTTGCTGCTGAACCTCGTCACCGGCCTGGCGGCGCTGACCGCCCTGATTCCCCTATCCGTGTCTGCCGCCGGCGCGCCCAGGCAAGCGCCCGGCTGGAGCCTGCAGACGCCGGGCGGCGAAACCGTCAACTTCCCGCAGGATGCCGAAGGTCGCCCCACGGTCCTGCTGTTCTGGCCGTCCTGGTGCCCGTTCAGCCGCGCGCTGCAACCCTACGTGCAGGACATCTGGGAGGACTACCGTGATTTGGGCGTCAATGTCTGGACGATCAACATCCGCGAAGACGGCGACCCCGTACAGACGATGAAGGATCGCGGCCTCAGCTTTCCGCTGTTGATCCAGGGCGATGCACTGATGGCGACCTATCGCATCGAACGCACACCCTGGCTGGTGGTCATCGACGGCGACAACAACATCGTCTACACGCGGCCTCCGCATCCGCCAACGCCCGTCGACGTCGCCATGGACGTGCGCAAGACCCTCAACGAGTTGCTGGGCGACCGCGCCCCACCGCTACCACAGAGCTACCCCAAGCCCTACGACCTGCACCTCAAGAAGCGCTCGGATCGTGTCGACCGCAGCGCACCCAAACCGGTGTCCTCCAGCGTGTGGGGGCCGTGGCTGCAAGCGTATCTGGCCGACATCCCCGCGGATGAAACCGCCGAAGGCATCGCCCCGCTGGGCGCGATCGACAGCGGCAAGGCGGCCATCGCTCACGCCAGGGCGATTTGGACGAAGCGCCATGGCGAAGAAGCGGTACTGGCGCAGGCGCCCTACCGCGCCTACCGCGACGCCACGCGCTGGGTCGTGCTCGGCGATGGCGGTACCGGCGAACTCGGAGACGGCATGATTCTGGTCGTCGAACGCGGAACGGGACGAGTGATTCGCGTCAGCGGGGAATGACGCTGCGAGCGGTGGCCGCCTGCGGATTTTCAGCCTTTCCATGCCACCGATGCCGGGCCGCCCGATCCCTCCGCTATGGCGTCCGCAGGTATACCGAGGATTCGCGCTCCGAAGCTTCGTAGAGCGACAGAGGTGCTGGCTTCTTGCCGAAGGACAGCAGCGCGTGGCTCCATGTCGGCATCGGCAGGCCGGCCACCGAGCGCGCCCAGTCAAGGTTCTGCCCACTGCACAGGTCGAAACGCGATCCATGCCAAGGGCATTCGACCGTACCCTTGTCGACCTTGCCACGCGCCAGCGACAGGCCCACATGCGGGCACTTGGCGGAAAATGCGCAGACGCGTCCGTCGACACGGCTCAGCAAGACGGTGTGGCCGCCGACTTTGACGGCATGCAGCCGGCCTTCCTGGACCTCACCCGATGCCGCGACTTTCGTTTCATTCATGACTCCCTCCTTTGCGGTGCCGCTGAGCCTTCGGCCGCGCTGTCGACCCTTGCCCGCGTTATCAGCCACCCCACGTCCACCATCCCACTCGGAAAGGCCCGTGAGCGTGTCGAGTGCCTGGTCCGGGCTCAGGCCTTGGTCGTAGAAGCCGCTCGCAGTCTGTTCGCGCAAAAACATCCCGGATTCGTCGAACGCGTCCCGATTAGACGCCGCATTTCGCGTCTCGGCAAGTTCCCTGGGGCAGCCCGCCGCCAAACGTCGCAACGCCACGGGTCTCATCGTCAGACCGTGCGTATGGGCCGTTTCAGGGCGCCTTCGGCGCACGCAGTGCCTCGGTCACGACCGGCGGAAACCCTTGGGTCGTCACCGACGGACACACGAATTCGACACCGAACGGCGCCGCTGGCACCGGCCGTATAGGCGAAAAAGTCCGTCGGGTCCTTGGTCAGCTCGGCGCAAAACGCGGTATGGACGTCACCGCTGAGCACGACGACCTCGCCGAAGTCTTCGCCGGCGAAGGCGTCGAACAGGCTGCGCTGGTCCACGCAGCCGCCCCAGGAGCCGAGCCCGAAAGGCTGGCCGGGGGCGAGGTAGAACTGCGACATCAGCTCAAAGGTCGCGCAGACGCCGGGGCAGTTGCCGCATACCGTGGCGTACCGTCAGCACATCGATGCGATCGCCATGGACGCGGTCATGGATTTGTTGCAGTCGGGAAGATGCCTTGGTTCCGCAGGGCTGCGCATACCCGGCGGCGGCCATAATTGCCGCTCCGGGTCATCTGTTCTCGTTCCTCGTCGGAGGGTGTTCTCCGCTGTCAACGTATCCGAAATCATTGGACCACAACGCTATCCGAAATCGCCGATCGAGCGAAGCTGGCGCAGCACGATTTCGAGTTTTTCCAGCGAATCGTCGCACTCCAGGATGCGCTGCTTGGCCGCCAACGGCAGTGGCAGGATTTCCGCCAGACGGTGCGTGACCCAGGCCGCATCGTTCAGCCGATGCGGCATCGGCACCATGCCGACGCCGACTTCATTGATCAGCCGCTGCAACAGCAATGGCGCCAGCGAATGCTCTTCGGAAATGGAAACGGAGACCTCGGTGGTCAGCCACTCGACCTGGGCATGGATCAGACCGTCCGCCGCCACCCGCCGTTCGAGAATGCGGAAACGGGTATCGCCGCGTGCCAGCAGATTGAACAGGCCCGGCGACAGTTCTTCACGCTCCACCACGCTGGCGCTGCATCCGACGGCGTGCGGCACGGCCGGTTCGCCGGCCTCGCGTCCATCCAGAATCAGGCAGACGCCGAACCCGGAGCCGGTACGCAGGCACTCCCGCGTCATCTCCACGTAGCGGGGCTCGAAAATTCGCAGCGGCAGGCGCCCATCAGGATACAGGACAGTGCCCAGCGGAAAGATCGGCAGTTCCTGCGGCTGATTCAATACTGGCTCCGATGATCCATGATATTTGACGGTCGCCTGAAAACACGGCGGGCGGAGCCTGCGCCCCGCCCGCCCTAACAGTCTGTCGGACTTAGGGGGACGTAGCGAGGGCCGAAGTCGCAGTAGATCATCCTGAGTCCGACAGGTAGCTGGAATCAGATTGGCGAGGATCCTATTCCTCGCCGTCCTCGTCAGCGGCCGGCGCATCATCCCCGGAGTCGCTGGCATCGCTGATGTCCTCGTCAGGCGCCTCGCCAGCCACTTCGCCATCGGCCAGTTCGTCCGACACGAGGTCTTCTTCCTCGTCCTCGATTTCGATGCGATCCACGCCGACGAGGTGGTCGCCCTTGACCGGCTTCATGATGCGCACGCCCTGGGTATTGCGCGACAACACGCTGATTTCCGAGGCGCGTGTGCGGATCAGGGTGCCGCCATTCGAGATCAGCATGACCTCGAAGCCGTCCTCGACCTGGATCGCACCGACCAGCGCGCCGGTCTTCTCGGTCAGCGCCTGGGCGATCACGCCCATGCCGCCACGACCGCGCAGCGGGTACTGATCGATCGGCGAACGCTTGCCGTAGCCGAGTTCGGTGACGGTGAAGATGTCACCGGCGCTGGCTTGCGCAACGATCAAGGCGATCACACGGGCCGCGGTTGCGGTGCGCGGCGGGGCTTCGCCTTCGGTGTCCGCGTCGTCGGCGCCGCTTTCGTCCGCCGCTTCGCCGGCCCGGACCAGGCGCATGCCGCGCACGCCGGTGGCGGTGCGTCCCATCGGGCGGACATCCTTTTCGTTGAAGCGAATCACACGGCCGGCGTCGGAGAACAGCATCACATCGTCGGACCCGGAGGTCAGCGCCACGGCCACCAGTTCATCGTCGACCCGCAGGTCCACGGCGATGATGCCGTTGGACCGGATGTTGGCGTATGCGTCCAGTGGCGTCTTCTTCACGGTGCCGAGCTTGGTCACCATGAACACATTCTGCTCGGCCTCGAACTGCTTGATCGGCAGCACCGCGCTGATCTTCTCGCCTTCTTCCAGTGGCAGCAGGTTGACGAACGGCCGGCCGCGCGAGCCGCGCGAGCCCGTGGGCAGTTCGAACACGCGAACCTTGTAGACGCGGCCGAGGCTGGAGAAGCACAGCAGCCAGTCATGGGTGTGCACGACCCACAGGCGGTCGATGAAATCGGCTTCCTTCATCGTGGTGGCGGACTTGCCGCGCCCGCCGCGCTTCTGCGCCTGGTACTCGGTCAGCGGCTGCGACTTGACGTAACCCTCGTGCGACAGCGTCACCACCATGTCCTGCGGCGTGATCAGGTCTTCACGATTGAGGTTGACGGCGTCGTTCGAAATTTCGGTGCGTCGTTCGTCGACGTACTGCTCCTTGATCTGCTCCAGCTCCTCGCGGATCACACCGAGCAGGCGTTCATCGGAACCGAGGATGTCCAGATACTCACGGATCGCGTCGAGAATCTGCTGGTACTCGTTGACGATCTTTTCCTGCTCTAGCCCGGTCAGGCGCTGCAGGCGCATGTCCAGGATCGCCTGGGCCTGCGATTCGGACAGCCGATAGCCGCCCTCGACCAAGCCCATGCTGGTGTCGAGGTCTTCGGGACGCGAGCTGTCGGCGCCGGCGCGTTCGAGCATGCCGACGACCTGACCGGGCCGCCATACTTTTCCCAACAGGCCAATCTTGGCCTCCGCCGGATTCGACGCGGCGCGGATCAGTTCGATGACCTCGTCGACGTTGGCCAGCGCGACCGTCAGACCTTCCAGGGTGTGGGCGCGCTTGCGCGCCTCGCGCAGCAGGTAGCGTGTGCGCCGCGTCACCACCTCGCGGCGATGGCGCAGGAAGATTTCCAGCAACTGCTTCAGCGACAGGGTGCGCGGCTGGCCGTTGTCCAGCGCCACGATGTTGATGCCGAACACGGTCTGCAACTGGGTGTGCTGGTAGAGGTTGTTGAGGATCACGTCCGCGTTTTCGTTGCGGCGCAGTTCGATGACCACACGCATGCCGTCCTTGTCGGACTCATCGCGGATTTCGGTGATGCCCTCGACCTTCTTTTCCTTGACCAGTTCGGCGACGCGCTCCAGCAGACGCGCCTTGTTCACCTGATACGGCAGCTCGGTGATGATGATCGCCTGGCGATCGGTGCCGATGTCCTCGAAATGCGTGCGTGAGCGGATGACGATGCGGCCACGCCCGGTGGCGTAGGCATCGACCAGGCCGTTGGCATCGAGAATGATGCCGCCCGTTGGGAAGTCCGGCGCCGGAATCAGCTTCATCAAGGCGGCCAGATCGAGATCAGGGTTGTCGATCAGGGCGACGCAGGCCTCGATGACTTCGGCCAGATTGTGCGGCGGGATGTTGGTCGCCATGCCGACCGCGATGCCGGAACCGCCATTGATCAACAGCTGCGGAATCTTGGTCGGCAGCACCGCCGGTTCGGATTCTGATTCGTCGTAGTTCGGGACGAAGTCGACCGTGTCTTTCTCAATGTCCGCGAGCATCTCGTGGGTGAGGCGCTTCATGCGAACCTCGGTGTAGCGCATGGCCGCAGCCGAGTCGCCGTCGATCGAACCGAAGTTGCCCTGGCCGTCGACCAGCATGTAGCGCATCGAGAAATCCTGCGCCATGCGCACGATGGTGTCGTACACCGAGGCGTCACCATGCGGGTGGTACTTACCGATCACGTCACCGACCACGCGTGCCGATTTCTTGTAGGCCTTGTTGTAGTCGTTGCCGAGTTCGCGCATCGCGTAGAGCACGCGGCGATGAACCGGTTTGAGGCCATCCCGTGCGTCGGGAAGCGCGCGCCCCACGATCACGCTCATGGCGTAATCGAGGTAGGAGCGCCGCATCTCGTCTTCGAGATTGACCGAAAGCAATTCCTTGGCGAAGTCCGTCATTATTTTTTGGCGTGCACTGGCCCCGCGAGGCTGCGGAAGCTCTTGTCGATAAAAGGAAAGCGCCACCCCGGCGCCGTGCTCAATTCTACCATGCCGGGAACCCGGATCGGGACCTTGAGCCTTTTCCAAAGGGCTCCTTGGGAACCGGCTAAGCCCCCGTTTGAAATCGGCTGCTACGGAACTTTTGCCAGTAATCGGCGAAACTCACCCAACATTCGCCAGGCTCTCGTATGCGCCGCTCCAGCATTTCAAATTATTTCATTGAAATCATTGGTTTGCGATTTGGCACGATGCGTGTTTCCTGATTCCAAACTCCATCTGGAAACTCTGCTGATGCGCGTACTCGCCATCCCCGCTTTCATCCTGGCCGCCTTGCTCAGCGCGTGCATCATCGTGGTCGGCGACGATGGCGGCTCGCACGGACACTGGGACGACGAGGGGCACTCCACGGTGAATCGCGCGATCCGCATCGGCGAGGCGCAAACGGTTGGCGACCTCGACAGCGTCAACGGTTCGATCGAACTCGGTGACCGCAGCGTCGCCGAGTCGGTGGAGACCGTGAACGGCTCGATTCGCATCGGCGACGACGTGGTCGTGAACAGCATCGAATCCGTGAACGGAAACGTCCGGGCTGGAACGAATCTGCGGGTCGCCGACGACATCGAGACGGTCAATGGCAGCCTTGAACTCGCGGCCGGAACACGCATCGGCGGCGGCATCGATGCCGTCAATGGCAACATCGTGATGACGCAGACTCGGCTCGAAGGCGAGATCAGCACCGTCGGCAGCGATATCGAGACCGGGCGCAATTCATGGATCGGCAGCATCACCGTGGAAGAGTCACCGGGCTGGCAGAGCGGGCGCTCACGCCGCCCGCGCATCGTGATCGGCCCGGGCACCGTGGTCGGCGCCCTGCACTTCGAGCATGCGGTGGACCTGTATGTCCATGAGAGCGCCGAAACCGGTACGATCCACGGCGCGACGGCGCAGATCTACAGCGGCGACTCGCCCTGAGCCGGGTCACCGCGACGCCAGACCAGCTGCGTGCCGGACTGCGTCAATCGGCCACGGAATGATTCGCTGATCCAGCGATCGGCCACGGCGACGAGTTCGCCGTCCAGCCACAGCAGTGGCGTACGCTGCCGTTCCCACGGCGGTGTGGCCGACTCCTGAAACAGATTCTTGAGACTGCGCGTGTGTGCGGCTCCACTCGGACGCAGACGCTCGCCGCCCCGGACAAAGCCGACCGTCAGCCGACAGTCGTCCGGCACAGGATTGAATTCCAGGAACCCGCAGCCCGGCGGAAGCCTCAGCGCCTCACGTCCATCCCACTCGCAGGTCCAGGCGCCCGGCATCGGCAGACCGGGGATCAGGTGGATCGCGTCGCGATAGCGCCGCAGTTCATAGACGCCCAACGTGACGACCGGTGCGGCGTCTTCCGCCGCCAGCAACAATTCACGGACGATCACCGGCCAGGCGCTGGCATCCGGCATTGGCACTCCCTGCCGACGCAGCCACAAACGCAGGGCGTTGCGACGACGCGATTCACTCAGGGCCAGACTGGCGCGTACCGACGGCCGACCGTCGACGGTCAGGCCTTCAAGATCGATGTCGGCGAGATCATCCAGCAAGGCTTGCGTCTCGGCAGCCAGATGCGCGGTACGTGCAAGTGCACCCTCGGCTTGCGGCCAGCGCTGCAGAATGTTCGGCCAAAGCCGAGCTCTGACGGCGACGCGATCATAGCGACCGTCTTCATTGTGCGGATCGTCGACCCAGGTCAGTCGCCGTTGCCGCGCGTAGGCCTCGATGGCGGATCGAGGCGTGGCCAAAAGCGGGCGCCACACTTGGAAATGCGCCCTGCCCGACCACGCCCGCATCGCCGCAAGTCCGGAGATGCCGGTTCCCCGGAACAGTCGCAGCAGCAGGGTTTCAGCCTGATCGGCACGGTGATGCGCCAGGGCCAGTACATCGCCCGGATTCAGAACGCGTTCGAACGCCGCGTATCGCACGTTCCGCGCCGCGGCTTCCGGGCCTGCGGCCGACGCTTGATCGACCGCGACGGCTTCGACCTGCGCCGCTACACCCAATCGCTCGCAGCAGCGCTCACAGAAGCTCGCCCAGTCGTCGGCGGCGACTTGCAGACCATGATGCACATGGATCGCACGCAAGCGGCCGCCCAGGGCGCCACCGAAGCGCTCGTGCAGGATGTGCAACAAGGTAATCGAGTCGCGTCCGCCACTGAGCCCAACCCAGAGACAGCCGCCCCGATCAAGCGCAGCGACGGCCTCGTCGAACGCCAGCAGGTCCAGCGTCTCGATCCCCGCCGCGTTCACACGGTTTCGAAGACTCCATAACCGAGCAAGCGCTGATAACGATCAGCCAGGAGTTGCGTCATCGGCACGCGTCCCAGTCGGTCCAGGGATTCGATCAGGCGCGTTTGCAGGTCTTCGAACATCACTGCGCTGTCGCGATGCGCGCCGCCCAGCGGCTCGGTGGCAATTTCATCGATCAGGCCGAGCCCCTTGAGGTCCGGCGCGGTCAGTTTCATCGCTTCGGCCGCATCCTTGGCACGGTCGGCCTTCTTGAACAGGATCGAGGCACAGCCTTCCGGCGAGATCACCGAGTAGATGCTGTATTGGAGCATGATCAGGTGATCGCAGACGCCGATTGCGAGCGCGCCGCCGGAGCCACCTTCACCGATCACGGTGGCGACCACCGGCGTGCGCAGGTTCGATAGCTCGAACAGGTTGCGTGCGATCGCCTCGGACTGGTTGCGTTCTTCGGCGGAGATGCCCGGATAGGCGCCGGGGGTGTCGATGAAGGTCAGCACCGGCAGACTGAAACGCTCCGCCATCTTCATCAGGCGCAGCGCCTTGCGGTAACCCTCGGGCCGCGGCATGCCGAAGTTGCGGCGGATGCGCTCCTTGGCGTCGCGTCCCTTCTGCTGGCCGATCACCACCACCGGGCGGCCGTCCAGGCGGGCCACGCCGGAAACGATGGCGGGATCATCGAACACCGCACGGTCGCCGTGCAGCTCCTCGAAATCCGTGAACAGCGCGCGGAAGTAATCCATCGAATACGGCCGCATCGGATGGCGCGCGACCTGCGCCACCTGCCATCGCGTCAGGCTGGAGAAAATCTGTTCAGTCAGCGTGCGGCTCTTCTCTTCCAGCCGTGAAATCTCCTCGGACAGGCTGACCTCCGAGCCACTGGACATAAAGCGCAATTCTTCGATCTTCTGTTGCAGCTCGGCAATCGGCTGTTCGAAATCGAGATAGTTGAGATTCATGAAACCTGTATTCCCCTGCAATTCATTCGTCGGCCTGGACAGCCGATCGGTAACTGACCTGGATACCCTCATCGCCCACCAGCGCCTTCAGCGCCCCAAGCCCTTCCTCGGTGGGCACCACTCGCCACGCCGGCGGGAAATCGAGCATACCCTGTGCGCTGCCATTCAAATACTGTAAGGAAATCCCGCAGCCACTGCCCACTCGAATCGGGCTGAGCGCGGCTTCCAGCGCATCGACGTCCACGGCGCGTCCACGCGGCCAGGTGATCATCAGGCGATCCGCGAAACGGCCGGAGGCCTGGCCCAGATCCCAGATCTCATCGGCGCGAATCTGGTGGCCGCCGGTGTACTCGTCCGGCGAAACCCGGCCGTAGACGAACACCAGCGTGTCCTTGCGCAAACGTTCCAGATGCCGCGTCCATTGTTCCTCGGACAGCGGCACGCTGATCTGGGCGGTGCGGTCGTCCAGGGTCAGCACGCCACGGCGACCGAACTTGCGCAGGTCCACCAGCCACGCACCCGCCACTACCTTGGGTCCGCGCCGGTAGCGCGGTCGCTCGCCTTCCTCGCTCGGCAGCGGCGTATCGGGACACAGCGCGATCAGCTCCTTGAGCGTGCCGCTGGCGATCTGGCTGATCATCTCGCGATAGGTCTCCACCGGGTGCCCGGAGAGGTAAAACCCGAGCACGTCCCGTTCCTTGGCCAAGCGCTCGCGCTGACTGCAGTCCTCCAGCGTCGGCAGTTCGATGGCCGGCCCTGCCGATGGCGCATCCAGGCCGAACATGTCGACCTGCCCCACGTCGGCCGCGCTACCGGCCTGCTCGGCGTAGCTCAGCGCGCGCGGCAACTGCGCGATCAGACTCGGCCGGTTCGGGCCAAGCGCGTCCAGGGCGCCGGCGTTGATCAGCGCTTCGAGCACACGCTTGTTGGCGCGGCGCGTGTCGATGCGGCGGCAGAAATCCAGCAGATCGGTGTAGGGACCGTTGGCCTCGCGTTCATTGACGATACCTTCGATCGCGCCCTCGCCAGCGCCACGCACGGCACCGAGACCGTAACGCACGGCGCCGTCCTCGACGGTGAAACGAAAGCGCGAACGATTGATGTCCGGCGGACGGATTTCGACGCCCATGTTCGCGCACTCGTCAATCATCATGACGATGGTGTCGGTCTTGAACATTTCCGCCGACAGCACGGCACACATGAACTCGGCCGGGTAATGCGTTTTCAGCCAGGCCGTCTGGTAGGACACCAGCGCATAGGCGGTCGCGTGCGACTTGTTGAAACCGTAACCGGCGAAGCGCTCCATCAGGTCGAAGATTTCGTCGGCCTTCTCGGCCGGCAGGCCGTCCCTGGCCGCTCCGTCACGGAAGATCGCGCGGTGCTTGACCATCTCCTCGACTTTCTTCTTGCCCATGGCCCGGCGCAGCAGGTCGGCACCGCCAAGCGTGTAGCCGCCGACGATCTGCGCCATCTGCATGACCTGCTCCTGGTAGACCATGATGCCGTAGGTTTCCTCCAGCACCGGCTCCACGCGCGGGTCCGGATACGCCACGGGTTCGCGGCCGTGCTTGCGCGCCACGAAGCTGGGGATCAGGTCCATCGGACCGGGCCGGTACAGTGCACCCAGGGCGATCAGGTCCTCGAAACGGTCCGGCTTGGCGTCCTTGAGCATGCGTTGCATGCCGGGCGATTCGAACTGAAACACCGCGATCGTCCTGGCGCGCTTGAACAGCTCGTAGGTGGGCGCGTCGTCGAGCGGCAGTTGCGCGATGTCCAGCGGTGCCTCGCCGGTGCCGCGACGCGCATTGATCATGCGCACCGCCCAGTCGATGATCGTCAGCGTACGCAGTCCGAGAAAGTCGAACTTCACCAGCCCGACGGATTCGAGATCCTTCATGTCGAACTGGGTGACCACGCCCTCGCTTTCCGGGTCCTTGTACAGGGGCGCGTAGTCGGTCAGCGGTCCCGGCGCGATGACCACGCCACCGGCATGCTTGCCGACATTGCGCGCCAGACCTTCAAGCAACAGGCCCAGATCGAGGATCGCCTTGACGTCGTCCTCCTGGTAGGCCTGCTGCACCTCGGGAATCGTCTGCAGTGCATATTCGAGTTCGGTGCAGCCGTTGTCCTGGGCTTCTGACTTGTAGGCCGGGATGCCGGGGATCATCTTGGCGATACGGTCGCCGAATCCGTGGGAATGCCCGAGCACACGCGTGGCATCACGCACCACGGCGCGCGCTGCCATCGAGCCGTAGGTGATGATCTGGCTGACCAGGTCCCGGCCGTACTTGCGCGTCACGTAGTCGATCACGCGGTCGCGGCCTTCCATGCAGAAGTCCACGTCGAAGTCCGGCATCGATACGCGTTCCGGATTCAGGAAGCGCTCGAACAGCAGCTTGTACGGAATCGGGTCGAGGTCGGTGATGCCCAGCGAATACGCCACCAGTGAGCCGGCGCCCGAACCACGGCCCGGCCCGACCGGCACGCCATTGTCCTTGCCCCATTGAATGAAGTCGGCAACGATCAGGAAGTAGCCGGGAAAGCCCATCGACTCGATGATTCCCAGCTCGTAATCCAGACGCGCCCGGTACGAAGCTTCGTCGTGACCCTCGGCCGGGCCATGCGCGGCGAGCCGCCGGCTCAGGCCGGCGTGGGTTTGCTTGCTGAGGTGCTCATTGACGGTTTCGCCGGGATCGACCGGGAAGTCCGGCAGGTAGTTGACCCCGAAGGTGAACGACACTGAACAGCGCCGCGCGATCTCCACGCTGTTGGCCAGCGCTTCCGGCATATCCGAAAACAGTCCCGCCATTTCGTCCGCGGACTTGAGGTACTGCTCTTCGCTGTAATCCTGTGTGCGGCGCGGATCGCTCAGGGTGCGGCCCTGGTTGATGCAGACCCGAGCCTCGTGAACCTCGAAGTCTTCGCGTCGCAAAAAGCGTACGTCGTTGGTGGCAACGATCGGCACACCATGCAGGCGCGACAGTGCCGCGGCGGCCTGGGTATGGCGCTCGTCGTGCTCGCGCCGGCAGCGCTGCACCGCCAGATAGAGCCGGTCACCAAACCAGCTTCGCCATTCGGCAAGGTACTGCTCGGCTTCGGTCACCTGTCCACGCAACAAGGCGGTGCCGATCTCGGAATGAGGCCCGCACAGTACGATCACGCCCTCATTCCACTGCGCGAAACGTTCGCGGGCGACCGTCGTGGCGAGCTTGCTCTTGCCCTCGGTGTAGGCCGACGACACCAGCTTGACGATATTGCCGTAGCCTACGGAATTCTGTGCCAGCAGAATCACACGGCTGGGTACGCCATCGGATTCGACCAGCACCTCGGCGCCGATGACCGGCTTGATTCCGGCGCTTTCCGCGGACTTGTAGAACTTCACCATCACGAACAGATTGTTCAGATCGGTGATGGCGATCGCCGGAAAGCCCAGTTCGGCGGTGCGCGCGGCCAGCGTCTGCAGGCGATCGTCCGGCGTCTTGCGCTTGACTGGTTCGACTCGAATGATGCCGTCCACCAAGGAGTACTCGGTGTGCAGCGACAGATGCACGAAGCCGGGGTTCGCTTCCGACATCGCTTCAGGCAAGCCGCAGCGAAAGCTGCGCCACCGGCGCGAAGGTGCGGCGATGCACCGGAGTCGCGCCCAGGCGGTTCAGGGCGTCCAGATGCACGCGCGTGCCATAACCCTTGTGTGCGGCGAATCCATAGCCTGGATACTCGGCATCGAGGCGGCACATTTCGGCGTCCCGGTTGACCTTGGCCAGTATCGAAGCGGCCATGATGCAGGGATGCAGGGCGTCTCCATCGACCACGGCCTGCGCCGCGCAACCAAGCTTCGGCAGATGCAGGCCATCGACCAGCGCCGAATCCGAGCGCCTCGACAAGGCTTCCCAGGCGCGCTGCATCGCCAGCAACGAGGCGCGCAGAATGTTGATCGATTCGATCTCGGCGACGCTGGCGCTGGCGACCGCCCAGGCCTCGGCGCGCGTCACGATCGTCTGCGCGAGACGTTCGCGGGCTTTGGCACTGAGCGCCTTGGAGTCACGCAGGCCCTCGAACGGATCTCGCTCGTCCAGGATCACCGCGGCGGCATAGACCGGGCCGGCCAGTGCGCCACGACCGGCCTCGTCCAACCCGGCAACGCAGGCAATACGCGGGCCTGCGCTCATGTCAGCAGCTCCGCAATTGCGGAGGCGGCATGCGCAGCGGCGTTGCGGCGCAGTTCGTCGCGTACCGCGTCGAAGGCGTCGGTCTGTTTCTGGGCGGCCACGGGGTCGTCGATCAGGCGTGAAACGGCGTTGGCAAAGTTCTCACCTGTGGCATCGTCCTGCAACAGTTCATCGACCAGCGGTTCTCGGCACAGCAGGTTCGGCAGGCTGACACGCTCGATCTTGAGCAAGCCGACTTTGCGCAGCAAAAACGCCGTAAACGGCGCCACGCGGTAGCCGACAACCATCGGGCGCCCCAGCAGCAGGCACTCCAATGTCGCCGTGCCCGAGGCCAGCAGGACCGCCTCGCCGGCGCGCATGGCCTCGCGCGACTGGCCGTCGAGCAGCGTCCAGTTCTGCTGCGGCGCATGCCCGGCAATGGCCGCCTCGATCAGCGGCCGCAGCGAGGGCTTGGCCACCGGCACCACGAACTGAAGCTGTGGATGGCGCTCGGCCAGGCGCCGCGCCGCGTCCGCGTAGAGCGGCATCAGCATCGACACTTCAGCCTTGCGGCTGCCCGGCAGAACCGCGAGACAGGGCTGCTCGACCAGACCCAGCGCCGCGCGGCCCTGAGCCGGCGTCAGCGTCGCGTCAAGCTCGTCCGCCAGCGGATGGCCGACATAGGCCACGCGCATCGCGTGCTCGCGATAAAAATCGGCCTCGAACGGGAACAGGCTCAGCATCAGATCGCAGCTTTTTGCGATGCCGTGCACGCGGCCCTGCCGCCAGGCCCAGACGGTCGGACTGACGTAGTGCACGGTCTTGATGCCACGCTCGCGTAGTCGCCGCTCCAGCCCCAGATTGAAATCCGGCGCGTCGATGCCGATCATGCAGTCAGGGCGGTCGTCGCTGAAGCGCGTCACCAGTTCCGCCCGCAGGCGAAACAGGCGCGGCAGCTCCTTGATCACTTCGGACAGGCCCATCACCGACAGCGCGTCGATGGTTTCGATGGTCTCACAACCGGCGGCGACCATGCGCGGACCGGCCACGCCGTAGAACTGTGCCTGCGGATAGAGGCCGCGCAGGGCTCGGATCAGGGAGGCGCCGAGGATATCACCGGAGGTTTCGCCGGCGACCAGAGCGAATTTCATGCTTGAGGCCGAGACCCGGAAAGCAACAACAGCAGTTTGCCGTTGCATCCAGGAGATCGGGGCTTCCAGCCGCTTGGGGCTCCCGCCTGACGGACCGTACCTCGGGTTTCCCCAGGTCCCCGGTCCCGGGTCCCGGGCCCCGGCCTCATCGCTGCAAGGCCCGCTTGGACTTCTCGATGAACTCCAGCCATTGCGCCGAGATCAGCGAGTGTTCGGCGCGCTGACGCAATTCGTCCTTGATCGCCGCGATGAGTTTTCCGGAACGGTAGACCAGCTTGTAGATATCTTCGACTTCGTCGATCTGATCGGGCGTGAATCCGCGCCGACGCAAGCCTTCCTTGTTGATGCCGCGCGGCGCGGCCGGCTGACCTTCGCTCATCACGTGCGGCGGCAGATCGCGCAGGATCACCGCACCGCCGCCGGAGAACGCATGCGCGCCGACGCGGCAGAACTGGTGCACCAGCGTGTAGCCACCCAGTGCGGCCCAGTCCTCGATCGTGACGTGTCCAGCCAAGGTGGTGCCATTGGCGAGAATGGTGTGATCCCCGACGAAACAGTCATGCGCGATGTGGGCCTGCGCCATGATCCAGTTGTCGTCGCCGACACGCGTCAGGGCTTCGGCCTTGAGCGTGCCGCGCTGAATCGTGACGTATTCGCGGATCGTATTGCCGTTGCCGATTTCGACACGGGTGTCGTCTTCGGGTCTGGCCGACTTGTCCTGCGAAATCTCGCCGAGCGATGCGAATTGAAAGATCCGATTGCCCTGCCCGATCATCATCGGTCCGCTCAGTACCACGTGCGGCCCGATCCAATTGTCGTCACCGATCTCGACGCCGGGGCCGACGATGCTGTACGGACCGATCGTGACGTCGTTGCCGATCCGTGCCGCGGGATCGACGATGGCCGTCGGGTGAATCATGCCTGGGCGTCATCCGCCTTCACGCCACCATTGCGCAAGGCGCAGAGCATGTCGGCTTCGCAGGCCAGTTCGCCGTCCACGGTGGCGCGGCAGGAAAACTTCCAGATGTCGCGCTTGTGACGCACCACCGTGGCCACGAATTCAAGGCGATCACCCGGCACGACCGGGCGTTTGAACCGCGCGTTGTCGATGCCGGCGAAGTACAGCAGCATGCCGGACTCGCGGCGCACACCCGAAATCTTGATCGCCAGCAAGCCACAGGTCTGCGCCATCGCCTCGAGGATCATCACGCCGGGCATGATCGGCACTTCCGGGAAGTGCCCCGGAAAGAATGGCTCGTTATAGGTGACGTTCTTGATCGCCGTCAGCGTTTTTTCGGGGTCGTAGCCGATCACTCGGTCGACCAACATGAAAGGGTAGCGATGCGGCAGCAACGCCAGGATGTCGCGACAATCAAGCAAGGTCTGGTTCACCGGTATCGTCCCCATTCTCTCCGGAATCAATCTGCAATATATGTTCGAGCGCCCTGAGCCTCGCCTCCTGCGATTTCAGGCGGCGCAGCCGCGCCACGGTACGGCGCCATTCGCGCGCCGGCTCCACGGGCATGCCGGAACCATACTGCCCTGCGTTCGGCAAGGACTTGGTCACCATGGCAAAGCCGAGAATGATCACATCGTCGCCGATGACCAGATGCCCGTTGATCCCGCAGCCGCCGCCGATCAGGCAGCGCTGGCCGATGCGGGTACTGCCGGCAATGCCGACACAGGCCGCGATCGCCGTGTGATCGCCGATGTGCACGTTGTGCGCCACCTGGATCTGGTTATCCAGCTTCACGCCGCTTCCGATCACGGTATCGTCGATCGCGCCCCGATCGATCGTGGTGTTGGCGCCGATTTCGACATCATCACCAATACGCACCGCGCCCAACTGCGGAACCGCGACCCATCCCTCGGCGGATTGCACATTACCAAACCCGCGGCTGCCGATGACGGCACCAGGGTGGACCCGGCAGTGAGCGCCCAGCACGCAACGCCGCCCGACCCACACGCGCGCCTCAAGCCGGGTGTCCTCGCCCAGAACTGCGTTCCGCGACACCACGCAAGCGGCACCGACCGACACGCGCTCACCGATCACGGCACCCGCCTCGACGACCGCATTCGGTCCGATCCAGGCGCTGCCCGCGACCTCGGCCGATGGGTCGACGACCGCGCTCGCATGCACGCCGCCACAGACTTTCGGTTCATCGTCGAAGCGCGTGGCGACGCGCGCGAATGCGAGATTCGGATCGCGTGCGATCAGGGCATTGCCGGCATAGTCGCCCGCAACCGCTGGCGTCACGATCACCGCCGACGCCAGCGTCGCGTTCAGCTGGCTTCGGTATTTCGGATGGGCGACAAAGCCGATGCAACCGGGCTTGCCCGGCTGCAGCGTGCAGACACCGGTGATCTGCGTCTCGGGATCACCCTGCATGTCCAGGCCGAAGGACTTGGCAAGTTCGCCCAGCCGCACCGTCATCGAAGCCGCCTGCACCCTGTTACTTGGTCAGGCGCTGCAGCACGTCGTCGGTGATGTCGATGCCGTCGGCCGCGTAGACCGGATCCTGCAATACGGCATCCACACCCTTTTCCTTGGCGACGGCGGCGATCACACCCTTGATCTCCTCCATCATCTGGCCGGACAGCTCGCGCTCGCGATTCTGCACGTCTTCCTGGAACTGCTTGCGCTTGTAGCCGAAGTCGATCTGACGTGTGTTCAGATCCTTCTCGCGCGCATTGCGGTCCTGAGGCGACAGCAGATCGGCCTCCTGCTGGAACTTCTTGAGGTCGGCTTCGAGCTGCTTGCCTTCGGCCTGCAGTTCATTGGCACGACGCTCGAAGTCCGCCTTCATCTTGGTTTCCAGCGCCTTGTACTGGGGCGACTGGGCGACCAGCGCATTGGCACGCACCGTTGCGATCTTGGTCTGGGCCAGCACCGGCGCACTCACCAGCACGGCGGCCGGCAGGGCAATCACAGCAATCAAAGTCTTCATTACGTTACGCATAAATGTTCTCGCGGAAAAAGCTGAATAGTTTGGTATCGGAGGTTTGCGATCAGAAACCGGAACCGAAGGTGATCTGGAAGCGATCGACCTCATCTTCGGGTTGCTCGTTGAGCGGATACGAATAGCTCAAATTGAGAATGCCCAGGAACGGCGTGAACCAGCGGAAGGCGATGCCCGCCGAGCGACGCAGCTCGTCGAACTCGAATTCCCCAGGTTCGGCGAAGACGTTACCGATATCGAAGAACGCCGCCAGCCGTGTCGAATTGCCATCCGCCGCGAACGGCAGCGGAATGATCAACTCGTTCTGCATGGTGGTACGCAGTTTGCCACCATAAGGGTTGTCGTTCGGCGTGTCGCGCGGCCCCAGCGTGCCGTCGCGGAAACCACGTACGGTGCGCGAGCCGCCGGCGAAGAAGTTCTCATACGGCGGAATCTTCTTGGTACTGCCGTAGCCATCGGCATAGCCAACCGTGCCGTTGATGTCGAGGAAGAAGCGCTTGTAGATCGGTATGAACTGCTCCGCGTTGAGACTCACGGTGTAGAACGTCAGATCGCTGCCCGGCACTGCAACGTCAAGATTGAGCTGCTGCAAGGAACCGCGGCTGGCGAAGATCGTGCGGTTGCGCGTATCCCGGCCGATGCCGGTGCGCGCCAGGAAGTTGACGTAGTGCGAACCATTGTCGACCACAAAACTCAGCACTTCGTCGCTCGATGCGCTGGCGAAGGTCTCCACCGCCGTATCCTCGATGCCGCCGCCGAGACGAACGGCCACGAATTCCGACAGCGGAATGCCGTAAATCAGGTTTGCAGAAATCGTGTTGGTCGAAAAGCCCGAGCTGTAGCGAATGATGCGGTCGGACTTGCGGTAGGTCGTCGAGATGGTCTGGCTGATGCCGTCCTCGGTGAAATACGGATCGGTCCAGGAGAAGCTCAGTTGCTTGGAGTAGCTGTTGTTCTCGGCCGTGACCGCGATGCGGTTGCCGGTGCCCATGAAATTCGAATGGGTCACGCTGCCGCTGAGCACGAAGCCCGAGGAGCCCGAGAAGCCGACGCCGAACTGCACCGAACCCGGTGGCCGTTCCTTGATCGTGTAGTTGATGTCGACCAGATCGTCGGTGCCGGGCACCGGCTGCGTGTCGACTTCGACCGACTCGACGAACGCCAGACGCTCAAGGCGTACGCGCGAGCGCTCGACCGCGCTCTTCGAAAACGGCGCCGCTTCAAGCTGACGCATCTCGCGACGCAGGGTCTCGTCGTTGGTGCTGCCGTGCCCAGAGAAACCAATGCGATGGACGTAGGTTCGCTTGCCCGGCTGCACGAAGTAGTTGAGCGTGACCTTGCGCGACTCGTCCTCGACTTCCGGAATCGGCGTGACTTCGGCGAAGGCGTAGCCCACGTCCGACAGTGCGGCCTCGATCCGGTCGGCGCTCTCGGTGGCCTGCTTGCGCGAGAAGGTATCGCCCGCGTTGGTCGTCGTCAGATACTCGAGAAACTTCTCGTTGAGTATCGTATCGCCCGAGAAGCGCCGGTCTTCGACCGTATAGACCTGCCCCTCGTTGACGTTGATCGTGATGTAGATTTCCTTCTTGTCCGGCGACAGCGCGACCTGAACGGAAAGGATTTCGAACTTGAGATAACCACGATCCTGATAATAGGACTGCAGCGTTTCCAGATCGCCCGACAACTGCTGCTTGGAATAGCGGTCGGTGCGCTGGAACGGCATCCAGTTGGTGCGGTGCAGCTCGAACTGCTCCAGCAATTCCTCACGCGGAAATGCCGTCGCACCCACGATGTTGATCTCCTTGATCTTGGTGACCTTGCCTTCGGTGACCTCGATCTCGATCTTGACGCGGTTGTTGCCCTGCTCGATGACCTTGGAATCGACTGCGACGTCGTAATAGCCGTTGGCGTAGTACTGACGACGCAGCTCCTGACCGACACCATCGAGCAGCGAGCGCTTGAACAGCTCGCCCTCGGCGAGCCCGAGCTGGCTCAGGGACTCATTGAGTTCGTCGCCGCCGATCTTTTCATTGCCCGTGATCTCGAACGAGGTGATCGCCGGACGTTCCTTCACATTGACGATCAGCGTGTCGCCCTCGCTGCTCAGCGATACGTCCTGAAACAGGCCGGAACCGTAGAGCGCGCGCACCGATTGCCGGGCGGTCTGCTCGTTGAGCTGGTCGCCCACCTGAACCGGCAGATAGGTCAGCACCGTGCCCAGGTCGAGACGCGACAGGCCTTCGGCGCGAATGTCCCGGATCGTGAAGGCGCTGAACGCCTCGGCACGCGCCGTCAGCATCGCCAGGCCAATCAGGACGAGCAGGAGGAAACCACGCTGCGCGCGCGCTGCCGAAGTAGACGACGGAATACCTTGCATTAGCCGATCAATCGCATGATGTCGTTATAGAAAGCGAGCCCCATCAGCAGCGCGAGAAATGTCAGCCCGACCTGCTGGCCGACTAGCTGCGCACGTTCTGAAACCGGGGACCCCTTGACCGCCTCCACCGCGTAATACAACAAATGTCCCCCGTCCAGCATGGGCACTGGCAGGAGGTTCAAAACCCCGAGACTGACGCTGACCACGGCCACGAACATCAGAAACGCCACCGGTCCGGTCTGGGCCGAGTATCCGGCGTACTGGGCAATCTGGATCGGCCCGCTGACGTTCTTGATCGAAACATCGCCGATAACCATGCGATAGAGCATGCGCAAGGTCAGCCACGACATCTGCCAGGTTTCGGAGACCGCGACCGGCAGGGCCGCGACGATACCCAGACGGCGCTCGGCGCGCAAATCCTGCCATAGGCGTTGTGCGCCGCTGAGGTCCGGAGCGGCCCCGATCCGCCCCACGGTCTGACCGTTCTGCTCGATCGATCCGAGCGCGATTTCCACGGTCTGCGGGCGACCCTCGCGTTCGATATCGATGCTCACACGCTGATTCGGACGCGCCTGGACCCAGCTGACCCATTGCTGCCAGTCAGCGATCGATTCGTCTTCCGCGCTGACGATGCGATCGCCCGACTGCAGCCCGGCCGCGGCGGCGGCTTCACCGGCCACGACTTCGCCGAGCACCGGTGGAATCGGCGGCCTGAACTCCTGCAGACCCAGGTCCGCGAACAGATACTGCGGATCGACGCGCACCTGATCCAGCGGCAGCGACACATTGCGTATCTGACCGTCCCTGCCCTGCACTTCAAGGCGCACGAAGTCCTCGCCGAGTGCGTCCTCGATCAGACGCGTGCGCAGTTCCTGCCACGTCGTGATCGCGCGATCGTCGATGCGCAGCACCAGATCCTGCTCGCCGAGCCCGGCTACGGCCGCCGCGCTGGCAGCCGGTGGCGCAGCGATGACCGGCTTCATGTCCGGCACGCCGATCACGTAGACCGCCCAGTAGGCGACGGCCGCCAACGCGAAATTGAACATCGGCCCCGCCGCGACGATTGCAGATCGCTTCCACAAGGCCTGCTGGTTGAAAGCGCGATGCACTTCTTCGGGCACGACCTCGCCTTCGCGCTCATCGAGCATCTTCACGTAGCCGCCCAGCGGAATCGCCGACAGCACATATTCCGTGCCGTCCTTGCCGGTACGCTTCAGCAAGGGTCGCCCGAAGCCGATCGAATAGCGCAGCACGCGCACGCCGCAGCGACGCGCGACCCAGAAGTGTCCGAATTCGTGGAATGCAACCAACACGCCGATGGCGACGATGAAGCCGCCCAGCGACCACATCAGATCAAGCATGCATCACCTTTGTGTCTAGTCCCGCGATCACGGACCGGGCGGCATCGCGCGCCCAGGCATCGATCGCAAGCACGGAATCGAGATCGTCCGCATCGGGCAAACCCGCGCCCTCGGAGCGGTCCAGGGATTCGTCGATCACCGACGCAATCCCGGTAAAACTCACGCCGCCGGCCAGAAACGCCTCCACAGCCACTTCATTGGCGGCATTGAGTACATTGCTGGCGCGGCCGCCTGCCTGAAGCGCCTGACGAGCCATGCCCAGGGCCGGGTATCGTGCGGACTCCACCTCCGAGAAATGCAGCTTCGCCACCTCGGCCAGCGACAGACCACCGACACCGGACTCCCAACGCTCCGGCGCCGCCAAGGCATGCGCGATCGGTACGCGCATGTCGGGCTGCCCCAGCTGCGCAAGCATGGAACCGTCGCGGTATTCCACCAGCGAATGGATCACGCTCTCCGGGTGCAGCACCACGTCGATCGATTCCGATGGCAACCCGAACAGCCAGCGAGCCTCGATCAGCTCCAGGCCCTTGTTCATCATCGTCGCCGAATCGACGGAAATCTTGGGACCCATCACCCAGTTCGGATGACGCACGGCCTCGGCCGGCGTCACATCTCGCAACTTCGACAACTCGGTCTCCCTGAACGGACCGCCGGAGGCGGTCAGAATGATGCGGCGCACCCCGGAGTCCGGCGTTCCGCATCGATAGCCTTCAGGTAGACACTGAAAGATCGCATTATGTTCACTGTCGATCGGAACCAATGTTGCGCCGGCCGTGGCGGCGGCCTGCATCATCAGCTGGCCGGCCATGACCAGCGGCTCCTTGTTGGCGACCAGTACACGTTTGCCAGCCCGCACCGCCGCCAGCGTCGGTAGCAGGCCTGCGGCGCCGACGATCGCCGACATCACCAGATCGGCCGCCTCATGCGCCGCCAGTTGCGCCACCGCCTCAGCACCGGCCAGCGCCTCGGTTTCAGTGCCTGCCAGCGCATCACGCAACTCCGCCCATTTCGAGGCGTCCGCCGTCGCGGCGTAGCGCGGCTGGAACTCGCGGCACAATGCAACCAGACCGGCGATGTCCCGATTCGCTGTCAAGGCCAGCACCCGCAGGCGCTGCGGATGACGACGCGCCACGTCCAGAGTGTTGCGCCCCACCGTACCGGTCGCACCGAGTATTACGATCTGGCGCATCACAGACCCAATCCGTAAACGCCCAAGGCCATCAGGGGCGCGACCGCCAGCAGGCTGTCGACACGATCGAGCACACCGCCATGTCCGGGCAAAAGCGCGCCGCTGTCCTTGACCCCTGCATGTCGCTTGAGCAGGCTCTCGCTCAGGTCGCCGATCACCGAGACTACGCTCAAACCGGCGCACAGCGACAGCCACAGCAGCCAGGGCCGCTGCTCGGGCGCGAACAACAGCAGGGCCATGCCGGCGGAAGCCGCGACCGCGGCGACGAAACCGCCGACAAAGCCTTCCCAGGTCTTGCCCGGCGAAACGCGTGGCGCGAGCTTGTGGCGGCCGAAGCCGCGGCCCGCGAAATAGGCGCCAATATCGGCGGCCCAGACGATCACGAAGGTCGCCAACACAAACAGCGTCCCGTTCGAGGCGTGCGCGTGCAGCGCCGCGAGACCGCTGATGGTCGAAGCAAAGATCAGCAAACCGATGCCGGCCCGCAGGGCCGGTGACGGGCGGCTCGGCGAGAAACCGGCGGGATAGCGAACGATCCATACCAAGGCGATCAGCCACCACAAGGCTGCGCAGCCCCACAACAGCAGATGCCCGAATGCCGGCAGCGCAAACACCGCCAGTAAAATCAGCAGCGCACCGAGAGCGACATAGCCGAACTTCGCCGGCGCTGCCGAAAGCCCGCTCAGCGCCGCCCATTCATGCGCGGCCACCAGAGCCGGGGCGGTGAACAGAAGCGCCAAGCCGGTGGTCGGCAGGAACCAGATCGCAGCCACCGCCAAGGGCAGCAGCACCAACGCCGTGAGCACGCGCTGCAACAGCATTACTGGGCCTCCGGCACGCGGCCGAAGCGACGGTTGCGGTTGGCGAACCAGGCAATTGCAGCACTCATCTCGTCCTCGCCAAAGTCCGGCCACAGAGTGTCGCTGAAGTACAGCTCGGTATAGGCCAGCTGCCACAGCATGAAATTGCTGATGCGCTTCTCGCCACCGGTGCGGATCATCAGATCCGGCGCGGGCGCGAAGGCGGTGCACACCGCGGTGTCGATGGCTTCGGCCGTGATTTCCCGACCTTCGCGCTGCAAGCGGCGCGCGGCCTCGGCCACATCCCACTGGCCACCGTAGCCGACGGCGATCACCAGATCCATGTGGGTATTGCCGGCAGTGGCGGCCTCTGCCTGTGCCATCTGCTCGCGCAGCGAGGCCGAGAACAGATCGTGGGCTCCGATGAAGCGCAGACGCACATTGTTCTTGTGCAGGCTCGCAAGCTCACGTTTGAGCGCACGCGCGAACAGCTCCATCAGCAAGCGCACTTCCAGCGCCGGACGCTGCCAGTTCTCCTGACTGAATGCGAACAGCGTCAGGGTGCCGACACCGGCCTTGTGACAGGCGCGCACTGCGGCACGCACGGCGCGCACGCCAGCACGGTGTCCGCTGACGCGCGGACGCTGGCGCTGCTGCGCCCAGCGTCCGTTTCCGTCCATGATGACGGCAACGTGCTTCGGTACCGCCTGCGGCGGCAATTCGGGTGGGTTCAGGCTCATCCCGGAATCAGGGCAGGCCGCCTTACAGCGACAGCATCTCCTTCTCCTTGGCCACGACGAGTTCGTCGATCTTCGCCACCCACTGATCGGTGATCTTCTGAATCTCGACCTCGCCGCGCTTTTCCTCGTCGGTGCCGATCATCTTTTCCTTGACCAGATCCTTGATCGACTGGTTGGCATCGCGGCGCACATTGCGGACCGCGACCTTGGCCTGCTCGGCCTCGGTCTTGATCACCTTGACCAGATCGCGCCGGCGCTCTTCGGTCAGCGGCGGCATCACGATGCGGATCACGGTGCCGGCGGTGTTCGGCGTCAGGCCGAGGTCCGATTTCATGATCGCCTTCTCGATGGCGCCGACCATGTTCTTTTCCCAAGGCGTGATCGAGATCGTGCGGGAGTCCTCCACCACCACCGTGGCGGCCTGGGAAACCGGCATTTCGGCGCCGTAGTAGTCCACCCGCACATGATCGAGCAGGGCCGAGCTGGCTCGACCGGTACGCACCTTGGCAAACTCGGCGTTGAGTACGTCGATCGCCTTGCTCATGCGCTGCGCGGCGTCCTTCTTGATGTCTTCGATCATGGGAATTCTCGCCTGATGTTTAGTGAACGAGCGTGCCGACGTCCGTGGCGCCCTGAACGATCTTGAGCAGCTCGCCGGGGCTCGTCATGTTGTAGACCCGCAGTGGGATTCGATGGTCGCGGCACAACAGGATCGCGGTCTGGTCCATCACCGCCAGGCGACGACTCAAGACTTCGTCGTAGCTCAACTCGCTGAAGCGCATCGCCTCGGGATCCTTCTTCGGGTCTGCCGTATAAATGCCGTCGACCTTGGTCGCCTTGAGCACCAGATCGGCTTCGATCTCGGTGGCGCGCAGCGCGGCCGCCGAGTCTGTGGTGAAGAACGGATTGCCGGTCCCGGCGGCGAATACCACGATACGGCCCTTCTCCAGATGGCGCACGGCGCGGCGGCGAATGAAATCCTCGCAGACCTGATTGATGCGAATCGCCGACATGACGCGCGCATTGAGGCCGATGCGCTCGATCGCATCCTGGATCGCCAGGGCGTTCATGACGGTCGCCAGCATGCCCATCTGGTCGCCGGTAACACGGTCAATACCACCCTTGGCGAGACCTTCACCCCGGAAGATATTTCCGCCGCCGACGACCACGGCAACCTCGACCCCGGCTTGCGACACCGTCTGGATTTCGTGCGCCAGTTGCATCATCACATCGCTGGAGATTCCGTAATCCAGCGAACCCATCAGGGCTTCGCCGGACAGCTTCAGAAGAATGCGCTTATAGGCGGGTACAGTGCTCATTCCCACACCCCAAGTGGCGTCGCCAGCCGATCCGCAGGAAGTCCGTTCAACGCCGCATGTTTGCTCATGATTTTTCTGATCGTCGTCCAAGCTGCAAGACAGGCCGTATTTTTTTTGGGTGTGCGGGCGGGCCACCCGCACGCCGAACGGCGAAACATACCTCGGCGCGAACGTTCGAACCCGCGAGCCGAAATGTCGCGATATGCGCCTAAAACAAGGCCCCGTTACCGGGGCCTTGTTCGATCCACGGACCGGCGACGGAGTTTACCCCATCGTCGCCTGGGCAGTGGCCATGACCTCGGCCGCAAAATCCACCTCGCTCTTCTCGATGCCTTCGCCGACCTCGAAGCGCACAAACCGGGCCACTTCGGCACCCTGCGCCTTCAACAGCTTTTCGATCGTCTGATCCGGGTCCTTCACGAACGGCTGGCCCAGCAGCGTGATTTCGGCCAGGAACTTGCGCAGCCGTCCTTCGATCATTTTCTCGACGATCTCGATCGGCTTGCCGCTTTCCTCGGCCTGCGCCAACAGAATCTTGCGCTCCGCATCCTGAATCTCGGCCGGAACTTCCGCAGCCGAAATGAACTTCGGCTGCGACGCGGCGATATGCATCGCCAGATCCTTGGCCAAGGCCTCGTCACCGGACTTGAGCGCGACGGCCACCCCGATGCGCGAACCGTGCAGGTAGTAGCTGAGCGCTCCGCCGGCATTGTCGAGCACCTGGAAGCGGCGCACCGTCATGTTTTCGCCGAGCTTGGACACCAGACCACGACGGACTTCGTCGAGCGTGCGGCCATCGCGCGACAGCTGCAGCAGCGATTCGACCGTCTCGGGTCGGAACTCCAGCGCGAGTTCGCCGGCCAACTGCGCCATCGCCATGAAGTCGTCGGCCTTGGCGACGAAGTCGGTTTCGCAGTTGACCTCGACGATCGCCAGCGCATTGCCGCTGGAAGCGACCGCGATGGTGCCATCGGCGGCAACGCGCGAGGCCTTCTTGTCGGCCTTGGCCATGCCGTCCATGCGCATCTTTTCGATCGCGGCATCGACATCGCCGCCGGTCGCTTCGAGCGCCTTCTTGCAGTCCATCATCGCCGCGCCGGTACGCTCGCGCAGCTCCTTGACGAGTGATGCGGTAATGCTCATTCCGCCGCCCCCTCGGTTTCGGCGCCAGCCTCCACCGGAGCGGCCACGGCGGCAGCCTTCGGTGCAGCGGTTTCGGCCGCTTCGGCCGCACGGCGCGTGGTCACGGAGCTGCGGCCTTCGATGATCGAATCGGCCAGCACCTGGGTGTACAGACGGATCGCACGGGTGGCGTCGTCATTGCCCGGCACGACGCTGTCGACCGGCGACGGGTCATTATTGGTGTCCACTACCGCAATGATCGGAATGCCGAGCTTCTTGGCTTCCTGAATCGCGATCTTTTCGTAACCGGTATCGATCACGAACAGACAATCCGGCAGGCTCTGCATCTGCTTGATGCCGCCCAGCGAACGACGCAGCTTCTCGATTTCACGCTGGAAGTTGAGCTGTTCCTTCTTGACCAGACGCGTGATCGAGCCATCCTCGACCTGCTTTTCCATCTCGGTGAGGCGTTTGATGGACTGCTTGACCGTCTTGAAGTTGGTCAGCGTGCCACCGAGCCAGCGCTGGGAGATGTACGGCATGTCGCAACGCGCGGCTTCGGTCTCGATCGCCTCGCGCGCGGCGCGCTTGGTGCCGACGAACAGAATGCGACCGCCGCTGGCGGCCAGGCGGCTCGCATAGTTGCAAGCGTCCTTGAGCATCGGCAGGGTCCGCTCGAGATTGATGATATGAACTTTGTTCCGCTCGCCGAAGATGTACGGCTCCATACGCGGATTCCAGTAGCGGGTACGGTGGCCGAAATGGACACCGGCCTCCAGCAACTGGCGCATCGTCACAGTCGAAGACATGGTTTGACTCCTTGGGTTTTGGCAAATCGCACCTGGTGTTTCGTCTTGCGACGCAACCCAAGTCAGGTGCGAATGGATTAGCCTCTTTTGCCGCGCCGGCCGCCGGTCATCAATGACCCTGAACAGCAACCGCGTTGCCAAAAAAGGCGGCGCTTTATACCATATGCGCCCCTGCCGGACAATGCTCCTCAGCCCGTCCACACGTCACCGTCGACCTGCCACACCGCAATGCCGCGTTTTCGGTGCGGCGCAATCGACGACCGCACAGGGCAGTCGTGACGCCTCGAGGCAGCCCCGGCCCCGTCGACGTAAACTTCATCCTTTTATCCCGGGCGTCGGCCGTGTTTACCGGCCCAGTCTGCGGTCAACCGGTTTCCATCAATGTCCTTCACACTCAAATCGCCCGAGGAACAGGAGAAAATGCGCGTTGCCGGCGTTGCCGCCGCACGCGTCCTGAGCATGATCGAGCCGCACGTGCAGCCCGGCGTCAGCACCGACGAACTGGACCGGATCTGCCACGACTTCATCGTCAACGAGCTTCAGGGCATTCCGGCCAACGTCGGCTATCGCGGTTTCCCGAAAACGCTGTGCACCTCACTCAATCATGTGGTCTGCCACGGCATTCCGGGCGACAAGAAGCTCAAGCGCGGCGACATCATGAATATCGATGTCACCGTAATCATCGACGGCTTTCACGGCGACACCAGCAAGATGTACTTCGTCGGCGAACCCAGCGTCCTCGCGCGCCGACTGGTCGACACCACACACCAGGCGATGCTCGAAGGCATCCGACAGGTGCGCCCCGGCGCCACGCTCGGCGACGTGGGTCACGCCATCCAGGTGCACGCGGAGTCGAACGGCTTTTCTGTCGTGCGGGAATATTGCGGCCATGGCATCGGCCGGATCTATCACGAAGATCCCCAGGTACTCCACTACGGTCGCCCCGGAACCGGGCTGGAACTGATTCCGGGGATGACCTTCACCATCGAGCCGATGCTCAATGCCGGCCGCGCCGAGGTGCGCCTGCTGCCGGATGGCTGGACCGTCGTGACCAAGGACCACTCGCTATCGGCGCAGTGGGAGCATACGGTGCTGGTTACCGACGATGGCGTTGAAGTGCTGACCCATCGCGACGGCGAGTGGTGATGCGGATACTCTGATCGGGAAATCCGAAAAGTACGGTGCGGCGCCGCAATCGCGCGCTTCTTGCATACAGCGGCGGAAGTCATGACGAAGGCAACGGACGAGAGTGCCATGGGTGCGGAATTTGAAGTCGCGGAAGAGCAATCGCTGTTCAGCGCACGGAAAATACAGGCGATGCTTCAGTCGGATTCACAGCCGATCAAAGCTTTTCGCGACACATTGGCGTGGGGTCAGGAACGGCTCTACAACTTCTTCCATGACGGTGCGCCCGCCGAATCCCTGGTGCGCGCACGCGCCTTTCTGGTCGACGAGGTTCTGAGAACGGCATGGCAGCGCACGCTGCCGAATGCGCCGGCGGGCATATCCCTGGTCGCCGTGGGCGGTTACGGCCGCAGCGAACTGCTGCCCCACTCCGACATCGACATCCTGCTGTTGTTCGACGGCGACGTGCTCGATGCCAACCGTCAGGCGCTGGAGCAGTTTCTTGCATTCATGTGGGACATCGGCCTGGAGGTCGGTTCCAGTGTGCGCAGCATCACCGACTGCGTGGAATATTCGCGCGACGACCTGACGGTCATCACCAATCTGATGGAAGCGCGCTATCTGGATGGTGATACGAAACTGTACGCCTCGCTGGAGGCGGCGCTGGCACCGGAGAAGGTGTGGCCAGTCGAGCGCTTCTTCCGCGCCAAGCTCGAGGAGCAGTCCGCGCGTCACCGCAAGTTCGACGACACCGGCTACAAACTCGAACCCAACGTCAAGGAAAGTCCCGGAGGGCTGCGCGATATCCAGACGATAGCCTGGGTCGCCAAGCGGCACTTTGGCGCGCAGACCTTGAGCGAACTGCGCGAACGCGGCTTTCTGAGCAAACAGGAATGCGACGAACTGTTCGGCGGGCAGGACTTTCTGTGGCGCGTGCGCTTCGCCCTGCACATGCTCACGGGACGCAAGGAAGACCGCCTGCTGTTCGACCATCAGATCAAGGCGGCCGGCCTGTTCGGCTACGTCGACCAGGATCACAATCTGGCGGTCGAGCAGTTCATGCAGCTGTATTACCGCACCATCAAGTCGCTATCCTGCCTCAACGACATGCTGTTGCAGCTGTTCGACGAGGCGATCCTGCGCGGCGACGAAAATGCCGACGCACAGCCATTGAACCGCCGCTTCCAGGTTCGTCGCGGCTTCCTCGAAGCTACCTCCGACGAAGTGTTCCGGCGCCATCCGTTCGCGCTGATCGAGATTTTCGCCGCGCTGCAGAAGCATCCCGAAATCCAGGGTATTTCGGCGAGCACGCTGCGCCTGCTGCGGCGCGACCGGCGGCTGGTCGACGAAGGCCTGCGCGAAAACGGGCGCGCGCGCGACCTGTTTCTGCAGATGTTCCGGGAAGGCCGCGGGCTGACCCGGGCGCTGCGCAGCATGAACCGTTACGGCGTATTGGGCCGTTATCTGCCGAGCTTCGGACTGGTCATCGGTCACATGCAGTACGACCTGTTCCACACGCTGACGGTGGATGAGCATTCGCTGTACGTGGTGCGCAATCTGCGGCGCATGGCGATGGAGCGCTTCCGGACCGAATTGCCGTTCTGCTACGAGGTCATGGAACGCATTCCGAAAAAGGAATTGCTTTACCTGTCCGGCCTGTTTCACGATCTCGGAAAGGGCCGTGGCGGCGACCATTCCGAGATCGGCGCCGAGGATGCGACGAATTTCTGCCTCGACCACGGGCTGTCGCATGCCGACGCCGAGCTCGTCGCCTGGCTGGTGCGCAATCACCTGACGATGTCGCTGACGGCGCAGCGCATGGACATTTCGGATCCGCAGGTGGTGGCCGATTTCGCCGCCAAGGTCGGCGACCGCTCGCGCCTCGACTACCTGTTCCTGGTGACCTGTGCCGATATCCGCGCCACCAATCCGGCGCTCTGGAATTCCTGGCGTGAATCCCTGCTCAACGGCCTGTATCGCGCGACCACGCGGGCCTTCGAACGCGGCCTGCACAACCCGGTGAAAGCCTCCGAAGTGGTGGCCGAGCGCAAACAGCGCGCCCTCAAACTGCTGGCCGGCAGCGGCATCGACGAATCCGCTGCGAACAGCGTATGGGCGCGCTTCGACGAGGACTACTTCCTGCGCCACAGCGATGAGGAACTGGCCTGGCACCTGCCGGCGATCGTCGAGGCCGGCGATGGCACACTGCCGCTGGTTCTGGTGCGCGACCTCGAGGATCGAGGCACCACGGTATTCCTGTACACGCGCGATCGGGATCATTTGTTTGCGCTGTGCACCGGCGTGCTCGCGCAGTTGGGGCTGTCGATTCTGGACGCCCGACTGAACACCACCGCCGACGGCTTCGCGCTCGACACCTACGTCATGGTCGAAGGCGATGGCTCGCCGATCAACGACTCGGTGCGCCACCCGGAAATCGCGGATGCGCTGCGCCGCGTGCTGTCCGATCCGAACGTGTCCAGCATCACCATCACGCGGCGTGCGGCGCGCAAGCTCAAGAGCTTCAATACCCCGACCCACATCTATATCAGTCAGGACGACGTCCGCGAGCGCACAATTCTGGAACTGGTGGCGCCCGACCAGCCGGGTTTACTATCGATCGTCGGGCGCATTTTCCAGAAACGCGGCATCCTGCTCGACGCCGCGAAGATCGGAACGATCGGCGAGCGCGCCGAGGACGTGTTCTTCATTACCGACCGCGAGCACCACCGGATCACCGACGAAGACACGCTAGAGGACCTGCGCGAGGTGCTGACGCGCACGCTGAACCGTCGTGATGCCCCCGACGACGCCAGGATCGCCGCCTGACGGGTGGGACGGATGGACACGGGGCGGTATATTCGCGCCCCTGATGTCGTGAACGGCGCTGTAAAGCGCGTTCACCCATTCACCTGCTCCTCCACAACGCTGTGAACCATGACCGAAAAACTGAAGACGGCCATCGAGTCGGCCTGGGAAACCCGCGACCGCGTCAGCTCCGATGACGTCCAACTGCGCGATCAGGTCGAAACCGTGATCGAAATGCTGGACAAGGGTGCAGCACGCGTCGCCGAACCCGGCGAAGACGGCTGGCAGGTCAACCAGTGGCTGAAGAAAGCCGTGCTGCTGTACTTCCGCCTGCACGACAACGACATCGTCAAATGCGGCGCCCTCACCGGCTGGGACAAGGTCCCGCTCAAGTACACCAGCTACAGCGCCAATGACTTCACCGAACAGGGCGCGCGCGTGGTGCCGCCGGCCACGGTACGCCGCGGCAGCTTCGTCGCCCCCGGCGCGGTGCTGATGCCGTCCTACGTCAACATCGGCGCCTATGTCGGCGCCGGCAGCATGGTCGACACCTGGGCCACGGTCGGCTCCTGCGCGCAGATCGGCGCCAATGTGCACCTCTCGGGTGGCGTCGGCATCGGCGGTGTGCTCGAACCGCTGCAGGCCAACCCCACGATCATCGAGGACGACTGCTTTGTCGGCGCACGCTCGGAGATCGTCGAAGGTGTGATCGTCGAACGTGGCGCGGTCATTTCGATGGGCGTGTTTATCGGCCAGAGCACCCCGATCTACGATCGCGAAAGCGGCGAGATCAGCTATGGCCGCGTGCCGGCAGGCGCCGTGGTCGTCGCCGGCTCGCTTCCGAAGGACGGCGGCCGCTACCAGCTCAACTGCGCTGTCATCGTCAAACGCGTGGATGCCAGAACCCGCGAGAAGGTCGGGATCAACGCCCTGCTGCGCGACCTCTGAACCCCCGCATTTAATCCCTGCACCCGCGTTGCGGGCCTCACCGGTTCGCAACGCGAGTGCCCCTCGCGCGGCGCAGGCTCACTTCGCGGTCATCCCGAATACCTGCGGCGGCAGTAATCCAAGCTTCAGCCACGCACCAGGTAAAGCCGCAGACCGGCCAGCAGCAGGCAGCTCACACAGGCGGTTGCCGACAGCACCCAGCGCAGCACGCGGTGACGCGGCACGAAGCCGACCCCGCGCACGATGCCGGCAGCCATCGCCCATCCGGCCAGCGTCACCGCGAGGTGATCGGCGCGGCCACTGCCGTCGATCAGCACCTTCGGATAGGCCGTGATGCCGAACATCAGACACAAGCCGATCAGCAACGGCAGCCAGGCCAGACCGGTTTGTGACGGAGCCTCGTTCACGTCGAGGTTCATGCGTCGGGCGGGGGCCGGTCGGCTTCGCTGCGAGCCTCCTCGTTTTCGCCCCACATGGCGTTGAGGATCGCCAGCAAAACGGCAAAACCGACGCCTAAAACCCAGGTCAGATACCACATGAGCATGCTCCTAGTAAGCGCTGTGCTGGTTGCGTTCGATGTGATCGGTGTCGACCTTGCCGCGCATCACGCGATAGGCCCACGAGGTATAGATGATGATCAGCGGCATGAAAATCAGCACGCAATAGAACATGATCGATAGCGATAGACGTGTTGCCGTGCTGTCCCAGACGGTCAGGCCGTGGCCCGGCTGCGACGACGAGGGCATCACGAACGGGAACATCGACACGCCGGCGGTGCCGATGACGCCGGCGAGCATCAGTGCCGAGGCGACGAAAGCGCTGCCGGTACGGCCGATACGCAGCAACACCAGGGCGGCGATCGCACCGAGATAGGCCGCGACGGGAACCAGTATGGTCAGCGGCTGCGCCTGATAATTGGCCAGCCACAGGCCGGCGGCATGCTCCACGCTCTTGCTGGTGGGGCTGATCGCCGCATTGCCGTCGATCGCCGAGACGATGCGGTAGCCATCGATACCGAAGGCCAGCCACAGGCCGGCGGCGCTGAACGCCAGGAGCAGCAACAGCCCGGCCCCGTAGCCGACGCGTTGCGCGCGTTCGGCAATCACGCCGTCGGTACGGTGCGTCAGGTAGACCGCGCCGTGGGTCACGATCATTGCAGTCGAAACCACCCCACAGAGCAGGGCGAAGGGATTCAGCAACTGCCAGAAGCTGCCGGTGTAGTACGAGACCATGTTGTCGTCGAAATGGAACGGCACGCCCAGCAGCAGGTTGCCGAAGGCGACGCCGAAGATCAGCGGCGGCACGCTGGCGCCGACGAACAGGCCCCAGTCCCAGGTGCTGCGCCAGCGCGGATCGTGGATCTTGCTGCGGTAGTCGAAGCCGACCGGGCGCAGAAACAAGGCCCAGAGCACTGCCAGCATGGCCCAGTAGAAGCCCGAGAAGGCCGTGGCATAGACCACCGGCCAGGCCGCGAAGATCGCGCCGCCGCCGGTGATGAACCAGACCTGGTTGCCGTCCCAGTGCGGACCGACGGTATTGATGACCACTCGGCGTTCGACATCATTGCGGGCCACGAACGGCAACAGGCTACCGACGCCCATATCGTGGCCATCCATGACGGCGAATCCGATCAGCAGCACACCGATCAGCAGCCACCAGATCAGTTTCAGGGTTTCATAGTCGAGCATGACGATGCCTTCTCAGTGGTGCTGCGGTTCGGACTGGTAGCGGCCGGTGCCGAGGCTGCCCGGTCCCTGGCGCGCGAAGCGGATCATCAGATACATCTCGACGATCAGCAGGATGGTGTAGAAACCGACGAAGCCGGCCAGGGAGCCGTAGAGGCTGCCGACGCTCAGCGTCGACACCGACAGATGGGTTGGCAGCACGCCGTAGATGGTCCACGGTTGGCGACCGTATTCGGCGACGAACCAGCCGAGTTCGCAGGCGATCCACGGCAAGGGCAGCGACCATAGGGCCCATTTCATCAACCAGCGCTTGCGGTGGTCGTAGGGCTTGAGCGTGTGCCAGGCGGCGACCGTAAACAGCGCCAGCATCAGGAAGCCGATGCCGACCATCGCCCGGAATCCCCAGAACATCGGCGTGACCCGCGGAATCGTGTCGTTGACGGCGCGCTCGATCAGCTCCGGCGTCACCGTGTCCATGTCGATCACGTATTTGCGCAGCAGCAGACCGAAGCCGAGGTCCGCCTTGTGCTGCTCGAAGATCGCGCGCGCGGCGCTGTCGTTGCGGTCCGCGCGCAGCACAGCGAGGGCCTTGACCGCCTCGATGCCGGAAATGATGCGGATCCGGTTCTTGTCCTTGATTTCGAGGATGCCGGGGATTTCCCGGCTCACCGAACGCGTTCCGATCAGGCCCATGACCCAGGGGATCTCCAGCGCCCAGTCGTTCTTCTCCTCGGCCTGATTGGGCCAGGCGACGAGGTTGAAAGCTGCCGGCGCCGGCTCGGTTTCCCACATCGATTCGAGCACCGCCAGCTTGGTCTGCTGGGATTCGCCGACGGTGTAGCCGGACTCGTCACCGAGCACGATCACCGAGCAGACCGAGGCCAGACCGAACGCAGCGGCAATGCGGAAGCTGCGCTTGGCGAATTCGACGTCGCGGCCGCGCAACAGATACCAAGCGGAAATCGACAGCACGAACATCGCGCCGGTGACGTAGCCGGCCGACACCGTATGGACGAACTTGGCCTGCGCGACCGGATTGAACACCACCGCCCAGAAGTCGGTCAGCTCCATGCGCATCGTCTCGAAGTTGAACTCGGACCCGACCGGATTCTGCATCCAGCCGTTGGCGATCAGGATCCACAGCGCCGACAGGTTGGTGCCGATCGCCATCAGGATGGTCACCAGCAGGTGCTGATGCTTGGAGAGACGGTCCCAGGCGAAGAAGAACAAGCCGATGAAGGTGGATTCGAGGAAGAAGGCCATCAGGCCTTCGATCGCCAGCGGCGCCCCAAAGATATCGCCGACATAATGCGAGTAGTACGCCCAGTTGGTCCCGAACTGGAATTCGAGGGTAATGCCGGTGGTGACGCCGAGCGCGAAATTGATGCCGAACAGCTTGCCCCAGAAACGCGTCATGTCCTTGTAGACGAGCTTTCCGGTCATCACGTAGACGCTTTCCATGATCACCAGCAACCAGACCATGCCCAGCGTCAGCGGAACGAACAGAAAGTGGTAAAGCGCGGTTACGGCGAATTGCAATCGCGACAGATCGACTAGGTGCTCACTGATCATCACGCGGCTCTCTCATTGGAATCACTGGCGGCATCGGCGGAGGGCCGAGCACGGCGGAGGTGGCTTTGGCGTCGTCCACCGCCACGCGGTGATCGTCGACGAACAGCTGCCAGATCACCATGATCGCGATCAATTTAATGACGAGAATAATGATGATGTCGCGCAACAGGCGGCGATCGGTGAGTGGCAGCATACGGGCCCCTACGCGCTATTCATGCCAGCGAGCCTCACAATGAGGAGTCGTTTTAAATCAGTTACTTGAAATCGTGCCGGGCGAAAAACCGGCCCCACTGGCGCTGCCATTGACAGTCCAAGGCAGTCGATTGGCAGTGCCGGAGGAGACGATGCCGCCTTTGCCGCGTCTCATTCCAGGCCGAGTTCGCGCAGGCGCCGGTAGAGCGTGCGTTCGCTCATGCCCAAATGCTGGGCCAGTTCACTGCGCGTGCCGCGGAACACCGCCAGAGCATGGGCGAGACGTGCCTGTTCCCCCTGGCCGCGGCCAGGTCGAGCACTTGGCCGCGCCTGCGCTTCGCGCAGCTCCACCGACAAATGCTCGACATGGATGCAGCCGTCGTCCGCAAACAGGCGCGCGCGCTCAAGAATATTGCGCAGCTCGCGGACATTGCCGGGATAGGCATAGAGGCTCAGACGCTTCATCGCCGCCGGATCGATGCTCGGCGCGGCGCTGCCGGCGATGCGTTGCAGCAGGCTGTCGATGAGCAAGGGCAGGTCTTCGCTACGTTCACGCAGGGCCGGCAGGCGAATCGGGAAAGCGCTGATGCGGTAGTAGAGATCCTGCCGGAAGCTGCCGGCGGCCACCATGTCCTTCAGCGGCTTGTGCGTCGCCGAAACCAGACGGAAATCGGCGCGCAGGGTTTCCAGGCCGCCGACACGACGGAATGTGCCCGATTCGATCAGGCGCAGCAGCTTGACCTGCATCGCCATGGGCACATCGCCGATTTCGTCGAGAAACAGCGTGCCGCCATGCGCAGTTTCGGCGAGGCCGATCTTGCGCTGGGCGGCGCCGGTGAAGGCCCCCTTTTCGTGACCGAACAGCTCGCTTTCCAACAGCGCCTCGGTCAGTCCGGTGCAGTCGACCACCACCAGCGGCCCGCGCTTCCGCGCGCTGCTGGTATGCAGCGCGCGGGCGAACAATTCCTTGCCTGTCCCGGACTCGCCCTGCAGCAGTACCGGAATCTGCGCCGGCGCCGCTCGCTGCAACGCCGCCAGGGCCTCCTGGAAGGCCGGCGCACGACCGACCAAGCCGTCCTGTTGCGGCTGCGCCGATGCTGCGACCACCGTACTCAGACGTTCGACATAGGCCACGACCCGGCCGTCGCCGTCGAGAATCGGCCGCAGCTCCACATCGACATGTTCTGGGCCGCGCGGTGTGTGATGGATGTGCAGGACGCGATCCGGCGCCCGGGTTTCATGGGCCTTACGCATCGGACAATGCTCACCGGCCTGATCGCAGGGCAGCCCGTACTGATGAGAAACCCGGTAGCACTTGGCGCCGACATGCGGCGTGCCAGCGACGCCGAATTGCCGCTGGTAGGCGCCATTGGCCGCGAGGATGTTGTACTCGGTGTCGAGCACGATGCTGGGTTGCACCTCGTGTTCGAGATACGAAATCAGGGCCTGGACCTGGGGCTCGGAAGCAGACGGGAACGGCGGTGAACTCATCGGGTACCCCGGGTGACGGACGCCGCCACCTAAACGCCTAGCGGCTTTCTGCCAGATTCTGCCATTTGCTGCCAATTCTGTCAGCCAGCCACCCATCACCGCGCCAGACCATGTTATTTAGTTATTGATTATTAAGATAATTTAATACAACAAAGGCTTGGCACGGCTCTTGGAATAGATCCGAACTGACAGTCAGTCCGCCCCGGACAGACAGCCCCACGCAAGGGAGCGAACCGATGAACGCGGCGAACGAGATGCAGGTGGAAGCCTTCTTCGACAAGGCGACGTGGACGATCAGCTATCTGGTCTTCGATCCGGCCAGCCGGCAATGCGCGCTGATCGACAGCGTGCTCGACTTCGATCCGAAGTCCGGCCGGACCTCGACGCAGGCCGCCGAACGGCTGATTGCACGCGTGCGCGAACTCGGCGCCTCGGTGCAATGGCTGCTGGAGACGCATGTGCATGCCGACCACCTTTCGGCGGCCGGCTATCTCAAGGAACGGGTCGGCGGCCAACTGGCGATCGGCTGGCATATCACCACGGTGCAGGACGTCTTCGGCCGGCTGTTCAACGCCGGAGCGGGGTTCGCCCACGACGGAAGCCAGTTCGATGTGCTGCTCGACGACGGCCAAGAGTTCCTGATCGGTACGCTCAAGGCCAGAGCGCTGCATACGCCGGGACACACGCCCGCCTGCATGAGCTACGTCGTCGAGCAAGGTGAACAGTCCGTGGCATTTGTCGGCGATACCTTGTTCATGCCGGACTACGGCACGGCGCGCTGCGACTTTCCCGGTGGCGACGCCCGCACCCTGTATCGATCGATCAACAAAGTGCTGAGCCTGCCGCTACAGACACGCCTCTACATGTGCCACGACTATCTGCCGAATGGCCGCGAGCTGAAGTACATGACCACGGTGGCCGAGCAGCGCCGCGACAACATCCACGTTCGCGATGGCATCAGCGAGGAAGCCTTCGTAAGCATGCGCCAGACGCGCGATGCGAGCCTGGAGATGCCGACGCTGATTCTGCCGTCGGTGCAGGTCAACATGCGCGCCGGCCACTTGCCGGAGCCCGAGAACAACGGCGTCCGCTACTTGAAGATTCCGCTCAATGCACTCTGAACGCAGCACGCGTTCGGCACGAACCAAGCAGGAGAAGCGCCCATGCAGCCTCGCAGTCTGACGCCCGAATTGTCGGTCGCCCCGCAGATCGGCATCGCCGACGTCGCCACGCTCGCAGCGCAGGGATTTCGCAGCATCATCTGCAACCGACCGGACGGCGAAGCGGTCGATCAGCCCGCGCATGAGGAGATCGCTCGCGCCGCACAGGCTGTCGGCTTGAGCCTGCACTATCTGCCGATCGAGTCCGGCAGGGTTGACGACGCCACGGCGCGACAGTTCGGAGCGCTGATGGATGAGCTGCCGAAACCGGCTTTCGCCTACTGCCGTACCGGCATGCGTTCGGCGACCCTGTGGGCGCTGTCGCAGGCCGACAGGCGGCCCCTGCCAGAGATTCTCGAACGGGCCAGGCAGGCCCAGTACGACCTGTCGGCGGTGGTGCGCCGCATCGCCAACGGCGGCCGTGCTCCGCTCGACCGGATCGACTTCCATCATCAGGTCGTCATCGTCGGCGGCGGCGCCGCAGGCATCGCGGCCGCGTCGAGCCTGCTTCGTCGCGACCCCAAACTCGACGTCGCGATCGTCGATCCAGCCGAAGTCCACTACTACCAGCCCGGCTGGACTCTGGTCGGTGCCGGCGTGTTCGACGCCAAGTTCACGGCTCGTACCATGGCTTCGCTGATTCCGCGAGGCGCGCACTGGATCAAGGCGGCGGTCGCCGCCTTCGAACCGCAGGCCAATGCCGTGATCCTCGACGGTTGTCGTGTGATCAGTTACGAGCAATTGATCGTTTGCCCAGGGCTCAAACTCGACTGGACCGGCATCGATGGTCTGGCGGAAACCCTGGGGCGCAACGGCGTAACCTCGAACTACCGCTACGATCTCGCTCCATACACTTGGGAACTGGTCCAGCGCTTGCGCAGCGGGCGTGCCCTGTTCACCCAGCCGCCGATGCCGATCAAGTGCGCCGGCGCACCGCAAAAGGCGATGTACCTGTCCTGCGACCACTGGCAGCGCCAGGGCCGGCTGGCGCAGATCGAAACGCGCTTCTGCAACGCAGGCGCCGTGCTGTTCGGTGTCGCCGACTACGTGCCGGCCCTGATGGAATACGTGAAGAAATACGGCATCGATCTCGATTTCGGACAGACGCTGGTGGCGGTCGACGGCCCCGGACGACGCGCCAGCTTTGCCCGCACACGCACTGACGGCAGCCGCGAAATCATCGAGCAGGACTTTGACATGCTGCACGTGGTACCCCCTCAGACCGCGCCCGATTTCATCCGTGTCAGCCCGCTGGCCGATGCCTCCGGCTGGATCGATGTCGATCCGGGCACGCTGCAACATCGTCAGTACGTCAATGTGCATGGCCTCGGCGATGCCGCCAATACCAGCAACGCCAAGACGGCGGCGGCGGCACGCAAACAGGCGCCGGTGGTGGCCCACAATGTCATCGTCGCCTTGCGCGGTCACGGCAAAATCGCACGCTATGACGGCTATGGCTCCTGCCCGCTGACGGTCGAACGCGGCAAGATCGTGCTGGCCGAGTTCACCTACGGCGGCAAGCTGGCGCCGAGCTTTCCGACCTGGCTGCTCGACGGGCGCAAGCCGACCCGCGCCGCTTGGTGGCTGAAGGAACGTATCCTGCCGCCCTTGTATTGGCAGGGCATGCTGAAAGGTCGCGAATGGATGGCTCAACCGGAGTTCAGCGCGTGAACGCAACACCATGAGCGAGCCTGTGCTGCTCGGCGCCGGGCTCGGCGCCATCGTCGGCGCGATCCTGGCTCTGACCGGCGCCGGTGGCGGCATCCTCGCCATACCGCTGCTTGTATTCGGCCTCGGCCTGTCGATGACGCAGGCGGCGCCGGTCGGTCTGCTGGCGGTGGGGCTGGCGGCCGCCCTCGGCGCGGTGCTCGGCTTGCGCGAGGGCGTGGTCCGCTATCGTGCCGCGGGCTTCGTCGCCGGCATCGGCGTGCTGCTGGCGCCGCTCGGCCTGTGGCTTGCACACCGGGTGCCGAACGCGCCCTTGTCATTGGCATTCGCGGCCGTGCTGGTCTATGCCATGCAGCGCATGTTCCGTCAGGCGCGTCGCGAACTGCGCCACGGCGTGCCGCCGTTACGCACCGAAGTGCTGCCCTGCGTGATCAATCCGCAACGCGGCCGTCTGCGCTGGACGCTGCCGTGCGCGCGGGCACTGGCCTTGACCGGCATGCTCGCCGGCCTGTTGTCGGGGCTGCTCGGCGTGGGTGGCGGCTTCGTCATCGTGCCCGCCCTGACGCGCTACACCGATCTCGACATGAAGAGCATTGTCGCCACCTCGCTGGCGGTGATCGCCCTGGTCTCGGCCGGCAGTGTCGCCGCGGCAACGCTCACCGGCGCGATGTCCTGGACGCTGGCGGCGCCGTTTGCCGGCGGCGCGGTGCTGGGCCTGCTGCTCGGCCGGCAGTTTGCCGAGCGCCTGGCAGGGCCGCGCCTGCAGCAGGTGTTTGCGCTGGTCGGTTTGTTTGCGGCCGCGATGCTGGTGTTGCGCGCGCTGGGGCTGCCGCGCTGAGGGCGTGGTCGCGCTGCCGATAGTCTGGCAGCGCGACCGGGTCAGGAAAGCTACTTGTCGTCGCTGTCCTGCCTGGCCTTCTTGAAGGCCTGAGCGCGTTCGATGTATTCGAAACGACGCAATACCTTGGAGTGCGGATCGATCGTCACCACGCCATCGGCCGGCGCGTGCACGCGGCCCGTGCCGTCCCGCATCGGCAGGCGCTCGGTCTCGCTACCCACCTGTACTTCGACCGGCATCGGGAACGGCTTGTCCGACGGCACTTTCCAGCGCAGCAGCAGATCATCACCGTCTCGCTCGGTCAGCAGTTCGGGCAAGTCCGCCTCACGGATATAGACGTCAAAGAACCAGCGATAGTCCGCTCCGGTGGCGGCGGCCACGGCATTCACGAAGTCCCCGGTGCTGGCGTAGCGCGACTCGAAGTTGCCGGGCTCCGGATCCGGACGACCGTAGACCAGCCGGCGAGTCGCGTCGAAGAACGCCGCGTCGCCGATCAGCTCGCGCAGGCTGTGCAGCACCAATGAGCCCTTGACGTAGATCACCGCCCGGGCCACGCTCCTCGTTGTAGACGTCTTCCTCGTGTTGCGGCGTTCCGGAGACCACCGGCGCCCGGTTAATGATGCCGAAGCGCTGCCGATGCAGCGCTGCGTAGTACGACGCCATGTCCCCATAGAGATATTGCGCGTAGAGCGGCTGCATGTAAGAACCGAAGCCTTCGTGCAGCCACATGTCGTCCCAATCCGCGTTGGTCAGCTGATTGCCGAACCATTCGTGCGCGAACTCATGCTGCAACAGATCATCGTAGCCGTTGGCATCCTTCACATAGTGATTGCCATAGGCATTGATCGTCTGATGCTCCATGCCCTTGTACGGCGTCTCCACCACACCGATCTTTTCGTCGGCGAACGGATACGGCCCGATGCGCTGCTCGAAGAAATCGACCATGCGCGGGAATTCGGCGAACAATTCGGCGGCCTCGTCCTCGTGTCCCGGCAGATACCAGAAGTACATCGGAATGCTGTTGCCGTAGCGGCTCGCGTAGTCCCCTTCCAGTACCTTGTACGGTGCGATATTGAGCGCGATCGCGTAGGTGTTCGGGTTGTGCGTGCGCCAGTGATAGGTTCGCCAGCCATCGGCCTCCTCGACACCCAGCAACACGCCGTTGCTTGGTGCCACCAAGGGCATCGGCACGCTGATCCGCAGATCGACGGTTTGCGGTTCGGCGGTCGGATGGTCGATACAGGGCCAGAACAGGTCGCAACCCTCGCCCTCCACCGCTGTGCCGATCCAGGGTTGTCCATCCTCGGTCCGAGCCCAGACGAAGCCACCGTCCCAGGGCGCACGTTTGGCCACATGCGGCTTGCCGCCATATTCCACGGTGACCTCGATCTGAGTCCCGGCGGCGGCGGTCTGCGGCAAGCTGATACGCAAGCGCCCGTCCGGATTGCTCCAGACATTCGCAGGAAGCATCGTTCCGTCCACGGCAACCGAATGAATCTTGAAGTTGCGGTCCAGGTCCAGCGACACGCTTTGCAGCGGCTCGCGCGCCTGCACAACGAGTTTGGCCTTGCCGTCGATGGTCTCGTGTTCGGGATCGACCCGCAGGCTCAATCGGCCGTCAGCAGACGCTGGGCGAGATACTCGGGAGGAAGCTCACCACCGGATTCCCGGGTGTATTCCGTCAGCGGAGGCTGCGAGTTCATGCTGCTGCAGGCAGTCAGCACAAGGGCGGCAATGATGAGGCTTCCGGTCTTGTTCATTCGAGAGGATTGTGCAATGCGAAAGAGTCTGATGTTCGAACGGCGCTCGGGGTCGCGGCTGACGATGGCCTATCAGTCCGGGTCGGGTTCCCCGATACGCAGATAGCGCGTGGCCAGATAGACCTCGCGCAGGAACATCAGCAAGGCAACGATCAGCGACGCCAAAGCCGCGACGAAACCGACGGCAATCACCAGCGCCAGGTTGATGTGCGCGAAGACGCCCACGAACAGGGCGACAATCACGCTGCTGATCAGCAGAGCGCCGGCGATGCAGAAACTGATCGACCCGAGCGTGAGCCGCGCCCGTTGGCGTTGTTGCAGCAGGTTTTCGCGTATCACCTTGGCCCGTCCGGCCGGCGCCATTATCAGGTTCTTTTCAAGCACCCGCGCCCGGTCCACGGTTCTGGCCAGCCGGCTGGCCAGCACGCCCAGAAGGGCGCCGATGCCGGTCAGCAGGAACACGGGCGCAACCGCCAGTTGGATGACGTGAGCAACTTCGGCCAGTGGCGCGTCCTGATTCATCGGATCGAAAGATGTCGAAAGTGATGACACAGCATGAGGCCTGCAGTGCGTTTGCCCAAGTCCGGTAAACTTCGCCGGCTGATCTTCTTCCGACTCTTTCGCGATGCCCGACGACGTTCGCGCGCCCGATACGCTGGCGCTGCTGCAGGACCTGATCTCACGCCGCTCGCTGACGCCTGAAGACGCCGGCTGCTGCGCGCTGATCGGCAAGCGTCTGTCCGCGCTGGGCTTCCGGCTGGAGTGGCTGCCGAAGAACGGCGTGACCAACCTCTGGGCGGTGCGCGGCGAATCCGCGCCTTGCGTAGTCCTTGCGGGACATACCGATGTGGTGCCGACCGGCCCGCTGACGCAATGGAGCAGCGATCCGTTCGAGCCTAGCCTGCGTGACGGCTTTCTCTATGGTCGCGGCGCGGCGGACATGAAGTCCGGCCTGGCCTGCATGGTCACCGCCGTGGAACGGCTGCTCTCGCGAACCGAGCTTCAGGGATCGATCGCGTTCCTGATCACCAGCGACGAGGAAGGTCCGTGCCGGGACGGCACGCGTCATGTCGTGGAAGTGCTGCGCGAACGGGGCATTGCACCGGAGTATGCGATTGTCGGCGAAGCCTCGTCGATGGAAGTGCTGGGCGATCGCATCATGATCGGCCGGCGCGGCTCACTGGGCTGCAATCTGCGCGTGCACGGAAAGCAGGGGCATGTTGCCTATCCGCAGCGTGCCGACAACCCGATCCACCGGCTGACGCCGGCCCTGAACGAGCTGATCGCCATGTGCTGGGACCGAGGCAATGCGCATTTCCCGCCGACCTCGTTTCAGGTTTCGAACCTCAAGGCCGGCACCGGCGCCCATAACGTGATTCCGGGCGAAGCCGAGGCCGTGTTCAATCTGCGCTACTCCACGGAGCTGGATGCTGAGCGCATCAAGGCCCGGGTACACGCGGTACTGGACCGGCATATCGAACGCTATGACGCGGACTGGTGGCACACCGGCGAGCCGTTTCTGACGCCCGGCGGCCCACTGGTCGAAGCCGCATCCGCAGCGGCGCAGGAGGAGACCGGGCTGCACGCCGAGCGCTCCACCGGCGGCGGCACCTCCGACGGGCGCTTCATCGCCACGCTGGGCACGCAGGTGGTGGAGATCGGACCGGTGAACCGCTCGATTCACCAGATCGACGAGCACATCCGGGTTGAAGACCTGGAACGCCTGTCGCGCATCTACGAGCACACTCTGGAACGCCTGCTGGCGGCATGAGTCTACTGCCCCCATTTGCACCACGCGGCCTGCTGCGCAATGCCAGCTTGCAGTCGTTCCTGGCCTCCTGGAAATTCCGCAACCGCCTGCGCGGCGATCATCCGATGCAGCAGGCGGCGGTTTCGCAGCTGCTCGATTGCGGCGACGGCGTACGCCTGACCGGCGTTCACTCGCCGCAGCCCGCCGGACGCAGGCCACGTGCCCTCGCGATCCTGTTCCACGGCTGGGAAGGCAGTGATCGCTCGGCGTATCTGTATTCGCTGGCCTGCAGCCTGTTCGATGCCGGCTACAGCGTGTTCCGCCTGAACCTGCGCGACCACGCCGACACCCATCATCTCAACGAAGAGATGTTCCACTCGGCGCGCATGGACGAGGTCTACGGCGCGATGCGTAGCGCACTGGCCCTGGACGAGGCCGAGCGCCACGTCGCCATCGGATTCTCGCTGGGTGGCAATTTCGCGCTGCGCGTCGGACTGCGCGCGCCGGATGATCTGCTGCCGGCGATGACGGTCGGTGTATGCCCGGCGATCAATCCGCGCGCGACCATGCAGGCCATCGACGACGCCTCGCCGCTGTTTCGCCGCTATTTCATGAGCAAGTGGCAGGACTCGCTGCAGTCCAAGGCGCGCGCCTGGCCGCAGCGCTATGACTTCAGCGACATCACGCAAATCCGCAGCTTCATGGACATCACAGAGCGCTTCGTCATCGACTACACCGAGTTCGAGACCCTGAGTGCCTATTTCGACGATTACGATCTACGGACTGAATTGCGCAACACCCCGCGCTCGCCGCTGACGATCGTGACGGCCCAGGACGATCCGGTGATTCCGTTCGAGGATTTCGCGGGCATCGGCGAGGCCTCCGGCGTGCGCCTGATCGCGCCACCGCATGGCGGCCATTGCGGATTCATCGACGACTGGCGGCTGCGCAGCTGGATCGATACTTGTGTGCTAGCCCTGCTCGACAAGGCTCTCGATTAGCGTCGGCAACTTTTTCATCGCCTGCTTGTAGCCGAGTTCGATCAGTTCGTCCGCGCGCTCCCAATCGAACATCGAAACGCCGGCCAGCGGCATGCGCAGATAGCAATCCACCTGCGCCGCGCGCTTCTCCAGTTCTTCCTTGGTCGACAGCGTGGCGGTGCGGTACAGGATCTGGAAGATGTTGGTGCGCCTCTCCACTTCGACGGAATTCGGCAACTGGTCGGGATTGCTGTCGGCACCGCCAGCGGCACCGTGAAAGGTTTCCATGGCCGATACGTCCGAAGCGATCACCGGTCCGCGGCCGAGTCCCACCACCACGTCCGAGGGCACCGACATCAGCACGCCGCCGTCCACCAGCAGGTCGCCGTTGTAGACGATCGGCGGCGCCACACCGGGCACCGTCATGCTGGCACCGACCCAGTGCGCGAGCGAGCCGCGATCGTGGATTTCGGCACGAGCCCGCGTGAGATTGGTCGTCACGCAGGAATAGACGCGCGGCAGATCCTCGATCTGCGCCTGCCCGAACAGGTTCTCCAGCGCCCGCCGCGCCTTCTTCGCCTTGATCAGCGAAATGGTCGGCACTGTGTAGTCGTTGAGCAGATTGCGGTCGACGAACAGACTGCGCACCACACGTATCATTTCTTCAGACGGCAGACCCTGCGCCACCATCGCGCCGATCAAGGCGCCCATGCTGGTACCCGCGATGATGTCCGGCTCCAGGCCGAGTTCGCCCATCGCACGCATCAAACCGACATGCGCGAAACCGCGCGCGCCGCCGCCGCCCAGCGCCAGGCCCAGCGCTCGCCCCGTCATCAAGCGCGCAGCACGGTCGAAACTGCTTCGGTCGCCGACATAGACACGATGATGCAGGGCCGCGCCCGAAAGGTCGCGCCAGAGCATCGGCTCGCTCCAACCGTGCCCGACGATCACGATCTCGACGCCGGCGCGTACCGGCGTGTCGCGCAACTGTTCGGTCAAGGCACTGGCCGTAGCACCCATCCCGGAATTGGCCACCAGCACGATACGGTCGGCCTGGCGCAGGCAACGCGCGGTCCAGGCATTGTCGAGCCCGTCGCTTTCGTAGACCAGGTAGCGATAGCCACGCTCAAGCTCGTCGAGCCAGGCCACGGTCTGTGACTCCGTCTGCGGCATGTTGCAGCTCGAAATCCCGTCCGCGGTCTCGATGCAGCGGCCATCGACACGCAGGCAGGTGTTGCCGACGGCCAGCGAACGCATCAGGCCACGCGCCACCACCTCGACCGGCGAACCCTCATGCGCCGGCACGATCGCGATGGTGCGTACGCTGGTGAAATCGCGCTGGCGCGTGCCTTCCCCATACAGCGAAGCGCGGAGCCAGGATCGCACCGAGTTGCGTGCGAAATCGGGGTTGCGCAGCAGCAGGCGCTCGAAAGTGCGCGGCGGAATCTTCAGCACCTGACTGTCGCGTACCGCGCGGATGCTGGCACGGTGCGGCATATCTGCCAGGATCGAAAGCCCGCCCATGGCTTCGCCCCGCCCCAGTTCCTGCACCGTGACCTCGCCGTTGTCGCCCTGCCGCTCCGCGCGCAAGCGCCCACTGACCACGGCGTACAGCGAATCCGCGGTGTCACCGCGGCGATACAGCACATCGCCGCCGCGCAGTGACAGCAGCGTTGCCGTCGCCGCCAGCTGCGAACGAGCCTTGGCGCCCAGCATGGAGAACAGCGGCGACTCCTGAAGAAATCGGGAAATCGCCTGCGCCTCCGGGGAACGGTCGTCCTGGATCGGGAACTTCATGGTGACAGATATTATTTCACGGACTCGATGCAGAATACCGAGGCCGCCGGCGATCGGGCGCCGACAGCACGCCCGTGGCGGGCCAGGCAGGCACGCAATCCGTTGTACACCCGCATGCCGGATCGGCCTGCCGAGTCGAGAGCGCTGCCACCTTCATGGACGGCGGCCGGAATGAACAAACAAAAAAGGCCGGGAGAAGCTCCCGGCCTTTTTGATACCGCCTCGAATTCCCGACGGCGATCAGGCGACCGTTTCGAGCGAATCGTTGTACTGACCAAGCGAGGCCAGCGAATTCATCTTGGCGCGATGGTGGAACGCACGCTGGGCGTCGGCGACGTTGTCGACCTTGCCACCCCAGGCCTTGAGTGACGGCGCCTGCAGGGCGCGGCCATAGGAGAACGACAGCGCCCAGGGGCCACCTCCCATCTCGTTCATCGCATTCAGATGAGCCGTGGCGACTTCGTCCGACTGTCCACCGGACAGGAAGGCGATGCCGGGGACCGAGGACGGCACATGATGCTTGAGCGTCCGCAGCGTGGCCGCGGCCACGGTCGACACATCGGCCTGGGTCGGGCACTTCTTGCCAGAGATCACCATGTTCGGCTTGAGGATCATGCCTTCGAGCAGCACACGCTGCAGATAGAGCTGGTCGAACACCGCCTGCAGCGTGTCGGAGGTGACCTTCTCGCAGATTTCGATCGTGTTGTCGGCGTCCATCAGCACTTCGGGTTCCACGATCGGCACGACGTCCGCTTCCTGGCACAGCGCCGCGTAGCGCGCCAGGGCATGCGCGTTGGTTTCGATGCAGTAGGCCGACGGAATTCCGTTACCGATGGTGATCACTGCACGCCATTTGGCGAAGCGCGCGCCGGCTTCCCGATACTTCACCAGCCGTTCGCGCAGGCCATCGAGCCCTTCGGTGACGGTTTCGCCCGGTGCACCGGCCAGAGGCTTGGCGCCCTTGTCGACCTTGATGCCCGGAATCACGCCCTTGGACGCAAGCAGCTTGGAGAACGGCGTGCCGTCGAGTGCTGACTGAAACAGGGTCTCTTCAAACAGGATGGCGCCACTGATGAACGCTTCAGCCCCAGCCGTGGTGAACAGCATGTCGCGGTAGGCTTGGCGATTGGGCTCGGTGTTGTCGATGTTGATTGACTTGAATCGCTTCTCGATCGTGCCGGTCGACTCATCGGCGGCAAGGATACCCTTGCCAGGCGCGACCATCGCGCAGGCGGTGTTATTCAGCAGCTTTTCGTTCATAAACTCACTCGTGATACTCGAACAGGAATTGGAGGATCGCCGTTCCCAGCGTGGAATCTTTTGAATTTTATGTCTTTAGTAGCGTCGCGGCCAAGCCTTTCGCTATGATTCCGCCCCTTCGAGGGTCCCAAGCCGGCCTTTGAGGTCTGTGGAGAGGTGGCAGAGCGGTCGAATGCGACGGTCTTGAAAACCGTTGACCCGCAAGGGTCCGTGGGTTCGAATCCCACCCTCTCCGCCATATCCATTTGGCCTGTCGTCAGACAGGCCAAAGCCTTGAAAGGCAAGGCCGTTGAGGTGGTTTGAAACCCCTCGCCACGCAGGTATCTCAACCGCTCGGTGAAGGCCAGTTTCATCAAGGTTCTTTGCTCAGCCAGTGCGCCGCTTTCCCAGAGTTTCCAAGGACTTGCGAGCAGCGCCAGGGCGGTTTGAAGTGCCTCGTTGAATGGGCGCAACGGCTTGCCCACTTGCATGATCTTCTCGTGCAGTGCGACCTTGTCATGTTCGAGCTTGGTGACCTTGCGTTCCAGCGCGGCCAGCACGGTTGACGACTCGACCTCTACGATCCGTTCCAGCAGCTTGTCGGTCTGCCGTTCGATCTGACGCAGGTCGTCCCGCAGATGCTTGCTGCGCCCCTTCTGCTGTTTGACGCGGTGATCCCACAAGTCCTGGAACATCGCCTTCGCCAGCGCGAAGAGTTCTTGGGTGGGCGTCAGTCCACGCACAAGCTGTCCAAACTCACCTTCGATGTCCGCCTTGCGGATCATCCTGGCTTTGCTCCCGCAGTCCTTGTTGAAGCAGTAGTAGTAGTACGCGTGGCGCGTTCCATTGCGTGCCTTTGCCCAGCAAGCGGTCAGCGGATTGCCGCAGTCCCCACAGGCCACAAACTCGCGAAGCGGGAAGTCAGCGTCCAGATTCTTGCGTGTGGGCACATACGCGGCTTCGTTCCTCCTTTCCTGGATGCGTTCATAGGTGGCGTATGTGATCAGCGGCTCGTGCTGTGCCTTGCGTAGTGACACATCCATCGCCTCGGACTCGATGTAGCCGGCATACACCACCCGCGAGAGGATGCGATTGACTTCCTCATGCGTGACTTCGCCTTTGGGCGGTTTGGGAAACTCTGGACAACTGTCGAACAGCCGCTTGACCTCCGCCTTGGTCTGATAGCGACCGTCCGCATAGCCTTCCAGCGCCTGCTTGATGACCGGCGCCAGCACAGGATCGGGAATCAGCATCTTCCCGCGTCCTTTGACAGCGGTGTACCGATACCCACGCGGGGCGAAGTGGACCCACAAATCGCAAGCGGTCTTTCGAAATCGCCCAATCTCGTCCTCACGCTGTCCCGCTTGAAACGCGGGGCACGGACAGTTCTGCTTTCTATGAAAGCGCATCCATGAACCGGCGAGCGGACACGATGCGCGTTCCCTCGTATTTGCCGAGGCTCAGCAGATCGGCCTTGTCCCCTGTGACGAGATAGTCGGCCTTGCCCGCCTGTGCCATCGCCAGCAGGTAGTTGTCGTAGGGATCGGGTGAGACATCGACGGTGGGGAGTGGCCCGACCATGACCGAGAGTTCGCGAATCTGGTTGACGAGCCGTCCGGCGATGACCGGCGACAGGCGTTCTCGAATTCTGGGGTAGCGGGTGACGCGATTCAGTTCCGTGATTTGTTCTTCTGCGGACAGCAATATGAACTGGCCTTTGCGCCAATGCGCCAGGAACTGCGCCGGCAGTGAGGCTTCGATCAGTAAGGCGCTGACGAGGATGTTGGTATCCAGAACAACCCGCATGGATACATCAATGGCTGGACGAGAACAGATTGGCGCGCGTGTCTGCGACGGCTTCGTCAATCAGGCGCTGGGCTTCGTCTGCAGGCAGATCGGAAAAGCCTTTTCTGGCATCGGCCACTGTTTGCTCGAACACGCGCCAGCGCACGGCTTCTTCCACAAAGGCCGACAGGTCGCCTTTCTTCATGCCGCGCTGTGCGAGATAGCTGCGCAGGGCGATGTCGGTGTCCTTGGATACGGTGAGCGTCCAGCGAGTGGTGTCGTCACGGCTCATGGTCGGTCTCCTTCATAAACATCTATACACTTATAAACATAACACGCTAAGCGTCTATCTCTAAGAAAAAACGCACAAAACGCTTGTTGATCGAGAGGCTCACAAGCCGCGTTCCGGTCTGTGGCGACGGCTGCGTTTCGGCCGTCGTTCTGGGTGCGGCTGTCGGTCGGCGTGCGACCATGCCTTGGACAGGCGCTTCTCGCGTAGCTCGCCCAGACGGGCACCTTGTGCTTCCATTCGCTGCGTTTCGGCATGAGCGATATCGTCCCCGAGTTCACGGGACCAATCCCGGCGCTGACGGCGTGATGGGCTCAGGCGCGCTTGCAGCGCGCGGCGCTGTTCGAGCTGCTTGAAAATCAGCCCGTCTTTTTCGGCGCGGTCGCGCTCGTAGGCGGCTAGCGTTTCCCGCTCGTTGTGTCCCCTGATGCGGCCGTGCTGGCCGGTCAGGCGATCCCAAAGCCCGTGCAGGCCCTTGTTGAAGCGAGTCTGTCGAGCAACGGCTTCTTTGCTCCACCGCTCCCGCAGGCGTTCATCGAGCTGTTTTCGCTCATGCCGGTGCCGGTCGATCAGCGCTTTGCGCTCACTGGCCGCTTTGGCGCGTTGCAGGGCGTTGACGCGGTCCTGCGCGGCTTTGAGCTCTTGCAGGCGCTGCGAGACCTGCGCGGCCATTTCTTCCCGGCATCGCGCGACGCTCGGCAGCTTGCCGTCGTCCTCGTCGCCCAGCCGGGCGCGGACGGATTTGGTTCGGACACCGACCCACCTGGCGATGGCGTAGATTTCGCCGTGCATGTCCACGGCGACAAAGCTGCGGCGGTCGCCTCGGGCGAGTTTGTACCCGCGCTCTTCCAGTGCGGCGGCAAATGCCTGCCGGGAGTCCGAAACGGCCCAGCAGGTGGCGGTGGCTGCGGGTACGTTTGATGGTGAAGATGGAGCACCGCCCCCCCGAAGCTATGTGGGTCCTTCAGCGAGACTACGCTCCGTTGTGGCTTGAAACCATTACTGGATTGGGTGGTGGGGCATTTGGAATGCTCGGTTTCAGGGCAGGACCTGAACCTGTACAGCGCTGATCCGAATGCGTTCCGCGCTGTCGCGCCCGTCGATTGTCTCGACGTGCATCGAGAATTCGAGCGCCGGATGCTCGCGCGTCAGCAGCGCGGGCGCCAAATGGCGCAGCGCTCGGTCCAGACTGAACAAACTGCTTGATTCGACGCGCGCAACACCGTTCGCTCCAGCCGCGTGCGCTTGGTGCGCTTCATGCACAAGCATGAAGAACGCGGCGACACCGAGGTATCGAGGGTCATCGTCGCGGCGTGCCGCGCGCAAATTCTCGCAGTCGACCCCCAGCAGCACGACGCTGCGCGTGTCGACCGGTACATCCAGCGTGATCCGTGCGAAGAAGCGCGGCTCGGGGTGGGTGTCGAAACCGCGTCCGAGCGCTCGCAGCAGCGACGACTCCAGCGGCACGCGCACGACTGCGGCGGCGTTGTCCGCGCTGGCGGACGACCCGGTCGGGTTCGTGACAAGGGGCATGCGAATCTTCGCGCGCTCGTCTCGACCACAGGAAATCGCAGCACTTCGCTCGGATCCCGACGGCTCATAGGCGTACCCAAGCGCGCGGGTATCGAGCAGCGATGCGACGCGCGGACGCACCCACTCCTGCGCCTCGACCGACCAGAACGCGGCCAGGGGAAACTCTGTCCACGTGCTGTCGCAAGGATTCAGCTGTGGGTGGCGCGCGCTCCAAAGGTCCCACAACCGGTCCAAATTGGCATGCAGCAACCAGAACATCGGGTCCTTCGGCGCATAGGGGCCGATCATGGCACCACCGATTCTGTCGTGAATCAGACGGTGGTCTCCTTCGAGCACGGAACCGATTGCCGCCGTGCGCTGATCCAGCGGAGTCGGCCGGCCGCCGACGAACGCCAGTTGTGTGTCCAGCGCCGGGTAGTCGCGCATCAACTGCCGGCGGTCGACGCTAAGGTCGGCGCCAGCGTTCGGATTCCGGCTGGCGTACGACAGCGCACCGCTGGACACGGCGTCGGGCAAGGCGATCCGCGCCGTATCGCGCTGCCAGTTCCAGTACGGAAGCGCGAATGTCGGCCGGCCGGAAAGCCTCGAGCACAATTGCTCGAAGTGATTCAGGAAGGCGCGATGCCAGGGCAGGAAATACCAGTTGTTGTGCGCGCAGTGCCGGGCATGGATCGTGGCCTGGCCAAGCAGGCCACGAGGGTCCTGCTCGTCCTCGATCGCGCGCAGGCATTCGAAGGCTCGACGGAAGGCACACAGGTCCGGATCGTCGTCGGCCATGGTTTCGATGTCGCGACGAACGCGCATCGGTGTGCCCGTAGCCGGCAGCAGCACGATGCAACCCGCGGAGAGCTTTCCGGCGGTGACGGCCAGTGCCGACTTGAGGACGCGACGGCGCTGCAGACTGAATCGCGGCGCGATCGCGCGGGATCGGGCCATGCGCGGTGCTACTCGAGTTCGTCGGCGAGATCGATCAGCGCCTGCCCCTGCGCCCGGAGAGCGTCCAGCGACCCGGGACCGCTGACCTGCGCGAGCACTTTGTCCTTGAGGAGTACGAAGACCGGATCAGTGGCTCGCCACTCGGTCGGAGACGCGTTGGGGAATGCCACCGCATAGGTCGGCACGCAGCCGCCGACGACAGCACTCACCTCCACTGTCCATTCCGGCAGACCCAGCACCGGCCCGGACAGTCGGCTGCGGATGCGGTCGGCCAGCATGTAAAACGCCCGCTTTTGCGTCGGCGAAAATCCCCCGTGATGCTCGGCAAAGGCCTGCACGGCGCCCTCGTCCGACAGCTGCAGACCATCGAACGCGGTCCGTAGCGGGCCGTGCGGGATCGCGAGGCCGTCGAAGAAACTCTTGATCTGCATCAAACTTGCCATGTGTTCACTCCTTGAGAATTGCTACAAATTGCGACACCGGCCCTGCGGAGGCGGCGGCAGCGGACCGTGCTGAGATCAACTCGCTGGCACAGCGTGCCGGCCACAACGCAAGCAGTCCGGACGAACGTCCGACGATTTTCTGACCGCTCACCGCCGTACCGACCAACTCAAGCCAGGGCCGCCAGGCGCCGGGCAAGCTCTTGCGTCCGCCAATGCCCGGCCCCCAGAACCGCGTCGTAGATGTGCGCGGCTTTTCGCAGTTCGTCTCGCGCCGTCGAGCGATCACCGCGCGACAGCAGCACCATCCCCCGTTCGCGATGCAGGTCTGCCTTGTAGAGATGCATCGGCGGCAGATCATCGAAGTTCAGCGCTTCGGCGCCATTCAGCCCGGCCCAGGCCTGGTCCATCCGACCGCTCCGCCGCCACGCCTCGATCAACGCAAGCCGAATGCCGCGCGTCAATGGATGCGCGGCGCCCAGCGCCTTGTCGGCCACGGCGACAGCCTGCTCCAGCGTGGCCGTGGCCCGCTCCAAGTCGCCCTGTTGCATTTGTGCGCGCCCGATCGCCTCGAACTCGACATAGCTCTGGTCGACCCCGCGCCCGGCCCAGCCCTGGACCACGGCCAGCACCGAGTTCAGCTGGGGAATCGCCAGTTCGGGACGATGCTGTTCGAGCTGCAGGTAGGCCCGGTAAAGGTCCACGGTCAGCATGCTGGCACCATCGTCCTTCATCCAGTCGCGAAAGATCGCCTGCGCTGCATCGAGTTCGACCGCGGCTTCGTGGTAGCGTCCGGTCCGGCTGAGCACCTGCCCGAGCCGCGCACGCGCGGTCGCCGTATCGACCGGGCTCAGTTCGCCGGACTGCAGCAGCTGCCGCAGCAGGCGCTCGGCCTCACCATAGCTCGTCAGGTCGAGCAGCACCGCGCTGTAGGACAGCTGCGTGCGCCTCAGCAAGGCACGGTCGTGGCCGGCGGCGCGCGCCATCAGCGTCCCGGCCTGCCGCAGATCCTCACCGGCGCGGACCCATTCGCCATTGCGCGCACGTGCACTGGCAAGCGCAAAACGCAGTGAGAGCACGCGTGGGTGTCCCCCTCCCAGCTCCAGCGTGGCGGCGTCGAGGATCGCCTGGTATCGCGGCAATTGATCGCCGAGCTGCCCGACCGGCCAGGCCAAACCGACCAGGGTTTCGGTCAAGGCCACTGCCGACTCGCTGGTTTGCTTGCCGCTCGATTCGAGCAGGCTCAGCGCATGGTCGAGGTCGGTATAAGCCTGGCCGGGAAACTCCAGTGCCAATTGGGAACGGCCGAGTGCCTCGTAGATCTGCGCGGCGATGTCGGGCTGGCCGGGGAATCGCGTGGGCACCTCGGCTGACGCCGCATCCAGCAATTGCTTGACCGTCAGGTCCTTCACCGGCTGCTCGCCACGGCTGATCGTGGCCAGCATGCCCTGACTCAGAAAGTCGCTGACGGCCTGCGCGCGACGCGCCTCGGTCTCGGCCCGGTCCCGCGCGCTGCGCGCCTGAAAATACAGGTAGGTGCTCACCATCAGGCCCAGGATCAGCACCACGACCGCGACGCGGATGCCTGCGCGCCGGGCACGCATGCGCTCCGCTGCGCGCCGCTCGGCCTCGGCCTGCTCACGGGCGCGCTGTTCGCGGAGGCTAGCGTCCCGACGCGCCTCGATCTGACGCAGCCGATCCGCCAACAACGCAACATCGCTGAGCCTGTCGTCGGGATTCCCGTCGGCCGCCAGACCGATGTCCTCGCGCAGCATTTCGTCGTCGACTTCGCGCTCCCAGCCCGGCGCCAGCGGCCGCCGCAGATTGCCGGTCACCAGTTGAAACAGCATCACGCCGAGCGCATAGATGTCGGCCTGTACGGTGAACGGCTTGCCGGCGACGATTTCCGGGGCGTAGTACAGCGGTGTACCGCTGCTGGTGGTGGCCTCGTCTACCAAGGTGGTGAAGCCCATTCGGGTGATGTCCAGCGCCTCCAGCCGGGCCGGATCGAGCAGTCGGCCGCTGCCGAAATCGCCCAGACGGATACGGATCCCGCCCACGCCCTCAGGGACGATCAGCACGTTGGCAGGCTTGAGGTCCTTGTGCAGCACGCCCAGCGCATGCACCTGGGCGAGCGCTTCGGCAATCTGGATGATGATGTCCAGGCGCACGGCCAGCGGCACCGCCTGGACTCCGCCCTGAGCCTCCAACCACTCCTGAAGACTGCCGCCGACACAGTATTCCGACTCAATGAACCAGGGCGGCTCATCGAAATTCCAGTCGATGACTTCTACGCTGCATCGGGCGTCGCCGATGCTTTCCTTGAGCAGGCGGAAGATCGTGACCTCGCGCTTGAGGCCAGGCAGCGCGCGCGGGTCATTCGTGAATTTGTAGACGCGAAGCGCCCGTGTCTTGGCGTGCTCGGCCAGCCAGGCATCGCCGGACCGGCCGAGGCGACGAAGCAGGCGCCAGTTACTGCGCAGCGGCACGGCCGCTCCGGCAACCAGATCCACCTTGGCTGCCGCACTCGCGCCGGCTTCTTCGTTCAGCAGCGTGACCGGCGCATCAAAACGATAGCCATAACCGTGAACGGTCTTGATCCACTCCTGGGCGTCGTCGTTCAGCGACTGTCGAAGCTTGGCGACGCAGCGCGTGAGGACCGATTCAGTAACGATACGCCCGGCCCAGAGCGCATCGATCAAATCATCCTTGGTGATCAGCTCGGCCTGGTGGCGCAGGAACAGCATCAACAGGTTGAATGGCTTGGGCTCCAGCGTCACGACCTGGCCGCGGAAGCAGAGCTCGCGCCGCGTCTCGTCCAACTCGAACTCGCCGAACGCCCAGCGCGCGCGCCTAGCGCTCCCCCCTTCATCGCCCAAGAAAAACTCCGGCGGAGACTTCTTTCCCATACCCGTACCCCCGAAGCCAAGAATCAGCGATCGACCCCGATGTCGTCAATTCGATGACCCGCTGGCTCGCAAACGGGTGCTACCCCCGACATTTCGGTCACTTTCGAGAACATCGGAAATGACCATGAGGAGCTTTCATGCCTACGACAAGGCAGTTCAGTACCGATTTCAGCTGCGGGGGCTGTTGAGCAGGCGGACCAGCCGATGCGGCATCAAAATGGCCGCAGCTCGTACCTCGGCGTCCTGGCGCGAAACAAAAACAATACGCCTGGCTTATTCGACCTTCCCAAGCCCCGAGTCACCCCGCGGATCGCTTGCGGCCTCAAGCTCACCGGACTTCAAATCCCAGGTCACCACGTTCATGAAGCCCCAAGGACCACGCGGTTGCAGCGTATGACCACGCGCCTCCAGAGCTTTTTCGGTGGCTTCGTCGCCGAAGGCGCCTGGTTCCATGAACACCAGGTCCGGCATGTGCTGCTCGTGATAACGCGGCTGCGCGGTGATCTCTGCGGCGCTCTTGCCGTCGATGAAGGCCAGCATGCCTTCGAACACCTGAGTGATGATGGTCGAACCGCCGGGCGAACCGAGCACCGCGACACGTTCCGGGCCCATGACGAAGCTTGGGCTCATCGAGGACAGCATGCGTTTGCCCGGCGCGACGGCGTTGGCGTCACTACCGATCAAGCCGTAGGCATTCGGCGCGCCGGCCACCAGTGCGAAATCGTCCATTTCATTGTTGAGCAGCACGCCGGTGCCCTCGGCGATGAAGCCCGAACCGAAAGCGAGGTTCACGGTGGAAGTACAGGCCACCAGGTTGCCCTCGGCGTCGATGATCGAAAAATGCGTGGTGTGCATGCCTGGATCGCGCCTCAATACGGACGGCAACATGTCCGAAGGCGTGGCCTTGTCGGCGCGGATCGAGGCACGCAAGCCGGCCGCGTAGTCCGGCGACAGCAGTTGCCGCAGCGGCATCTCCACGAAATCGGGATCGCCAAGGTATTCGTTGCGATCGCGGAAGGCGCGGCGCATCGCTTCGATGATGTAGTGGTAGCGCTGCGCGGCGTCCACCTTATCCAGATCGTAGCCGCTGAGAATATTGAACATCTCGCCTATCGCCACGCCGCCGGACGAGGGCGGCGGCGCCGAGACCACGCGCCAGTCGCCGTAGTTGACGACAATCGGTTCGCGTTCCTTGACCTGATAGCTCGCAAGATCCTCGGCGACCCAGTTACCGCCGGCGCCACGTACCGCTTTGACCAGTTGCTGTGCGATGGCACCTTTGTAGAACGAATCGGCACCATCGGCGGCAATACGCTCCAGCGTGCTTGCCAGCTCGGGTTGCTTGAACGTCCATCCAGCCTGCGGAACCTTGCCGCCCGGCAACAGAATGGCTGCGGACGCCGGATAGCGGGCGATCACCTCGCTGCGCCGGTCGAGTTCTCGCAGGAAGCGCGCGTCCGGCTGATAGCCGTTGCGCGCATGCGCGATGGCCGGCGCCAAGGATGCTTTCAGCGGCAGCTTGCCGTAGTGCTCGGCGACCCAGGCCAGACCGGCCGGTTCACCCGGAATGCCGGACGAGGTCGGTCCGTTGATCGAGGCGTCACGATTCGGCTTGCCGTCTTCGTCCACGTACATGGCCTCATTGACGGCCGCGGGCGCGGTTTCGCGCGCGTCGATCATCACTTCCCGGCCATCCGAAGCGCGGCGTATCAGCATGAAGAATCCGCCGCCGATGCCGGAGCTTTGTGGCTCCACCACGGCCAGCGTGGAGGCCACGGCCACCGCCGCATCAAAGGCATTGCCGCCGTCGGCCATGATCTTGAGGCCGGCTTCGGTCGCCAGCTGATGGGCGCTGGCAACGGCCGCGCGACCGGGGCCGCTCTGGGTCTCGGCGGCGGCGCAGACCACAAGCGGAAACAGGAGAACAAACAGACACTGCGGCCAGAGCGATCTCACGCGTGAATCTCCAAATCTGAATACGGAACGATCCGAGCATAAGCCCATATGGGAGCAGCACAACAGTCGCGCCGGCAGGTGCTACAGCAGCAGGTCCTGCGTGATCGGATTGAATTGCGAGGCGGCATGGACCAGGGAGGCAGCCGTCAGTTCAGGCACGCCATAGACCTCGAAGCGTACGCCGTACTTTTCGATGGCACGTCGCGCCAGCAGATCGAAGTCGCCGTCACCGGACAGAAGAATCACCACATCGACTTCGGGGGCCGCTTCGATCACGTCCAGCGTGATGCCCACGTCCCAGTCGCCCTTGGCGGAGCCGTCCGCGCGCTGGATGAAGGGCTTGAGCTTCACCTCGAAGCCGATGCCGCGCAGGATGTTCTGAAACTGGCGTTGCTTGGCGTCACCGCGATTGGTGGCGTAAGCGATCGCGCTGACCAGTTCGCGGCCCGCCGTGGCCTGTGCCCAGAAACGGTTGTAGTCGAAATGCCGGGAATAGGTGTGGCGGCAGGTGTAGTAGACGTTCTGTACGTCGGCGAAGATCGCCAGTCTTGGAAGCGACGCCATCAGCCGGCGGCGCGCACTTCGATGCAGGCGTCGCCGATGCGCACCTTCTGCCCCGCACGGATCTTGCAGGTCTTGCGCGATTCGATCTGACCGTCCACCGACACCACGCCGCTCGCGACCATCGCCTTGCCGGCGCCGCCGCTATCGCAAAGGCCCACCAGCTTCAGTAGTTGATTGAGTTCGACGAACTCGCCTTCCAGCTCGAACGGGATGACTTGCATGGGTTCAATAATAACCGCTCACGAAGGCTCGCAGCAGGCGGCACTTCAGTGATGGAGACTCCGCCGACCATTATCCGGCGGCCAAACCCGCCGCCCAAGGAGCAACACGATGCAGACTACAAAGAAGGTCGCTCAACAGATCATCGAGCATCTGCCGGAGCAGGCGAGCCGGGAACAGACTCTGTTTATCAGATCTGACGGTCATGCCGCGAACGGCTCGTCGCGTCCGTCGGCAAGGTTGAAATTGATGACACAGTAAATCTAGCCCAAGGGACTGCCTGGCGGCACCTCGGCCGGCTTGACCTTCGTGTCCAGCGGTCGCTGCGCAAACCGCTTGAGCGTGTCTAGCAGACCGAAGCGCTGGGCACGCTCGGCGTCGTTGCCGCCCTTGCCATCCACCAGTTGCTCGCGCAGTTCGTCCAGCTTCATCAGTGCGTGGGCTCGCACCTGCGGCATCGCTATTACGTATTACGGCGACAGTATACAAAACGCACGAATTGATTCGGGCGAGACAGGGGAAACAGTAAACCGTCACCGTAACCCGCCGAGGTCTCCACCGCGCTGGCCTCCGGCGCCGCGCTGGCGCAATCGCAGGCGGACCTGCTGATCACCGGCAGCAGCCTCGATGTGCTGCCCGAAGCCCTGGCGTCGGTGGCGATCTCGGGCAGGCCTACCTGGGCATGCAGGGCGATGTCTGGGATTCGCAGAAGGATTCGGGGCTTGCCCTGGCCGGCGCCCTTATCGCCTGGGCCGTGGGCCTGATCCACAGCCGCC